>NZ_JAJTMY010000001.1:300000-544299 GCF_021300615.1 Helicobacter anatolicus | reverse complement strand
ACAACTATAAAAACTAAATAAATAAACTAAAATTAAAAGATTAGATTTAAAAACTCAAATTAAAATCAACACCAAACAAAACTGGATTTAAAATCAAATACTATAAAACTAAATGAGATTGTAAGATTTCAAACAAAATAACTTTAATAAATATAAAAAATACAAATAAAAAATAAAATAATTTTGGCATGAAAATAGAATTCTAATAAAAGTAATTCTATTTTATTTTTAAGTTTTAGGATTTATTAGATTTTATTTTAGTAGTGAAAGTTTATTGATTTTCACCACTTTTAAATTCTGAACTAGAGATGCTATAAAATCTCTCAAAAAATCCCTGTAAAATCGCTGATATTTTTTCTTTTGTCTCCCCATAATTGGAAGTTTTGCTAAAGAGTGAAGTGCCTTTTGGCAAAAGTTTGGGGAATTCAGTGCCATTAAATTCCATTTCCCCATACTTAAAAGCTCTTTTAACAAATTCACGGGCTTCATCCTTTTTAAGATTATTATCTTTGATAATTGCCTCAAACTCCTCTTTGCGCTTTTGCTCGATATACTCTTCAAAATCTTTGAATACATCTTCGCTTTGATTGTTAATACATTCCACAAATGCCATAATAAGATCTTTTTTGTTTCGCATTTCAAAACTTGAATTAATACTTGTTTCAATCTCTTTTTTGATTCCTTGTTTCTCTTCATTACTAGATTTTGCATATTTTTCAATCAATGCCAAAATATAATCAATATTAATTTCTACTTGTTTAATAAGCTCAATTTCAAAGACTAAATCATCATTAATTTCCTCTTTTTCTGCATTTTTTTCTCCTCTAAGCTCACCATAGAGATCAAGATACATTCCTTGATAATCTTGCAAATCCCTTGGTTCAATGATTTGGCGATCTTTAAACTCATCAAAGCATTCCAAAATATTTCTAATTTTTAGAATTTTTCCAAAAAGCTTGACAAAAACTTTTTGTTTGGATTCAGAGAGAATTCTCTCTCCTAGAGGAAACTTATAAAGTTGTTGAATCAAAGCTTTATAACCCTCATAATATTTACCATTTTCATCGGTGTAACCATCAAAATAGTCCTCAAACTTTCTAAGCAATACAATTCCCCCAGCTTTTTCATTTCCAAAGAGTGCAAGAGCTTTATTAAGGTCATCTTCCAAATCCCTAAAACATACGATATTTCCAAAAGTCTTAACACTATTAAGGATTCGATTAGTCCTTGAAAATGCTTGAATTAGTCCATGGTATTTAAGATTTTTATCTACCCAAAGAGTATTAAGAGTCGTGGCATCAAATCCTGTAAGAAACATATTTGCCACAATCAAAATATCAATTTCTCTATTTTTTACCCTTAGCGATAAGTCTTTATAGTAGTTTTGAAATTTTGCATCTGAAGTATCATAGGTTGTCTCAAACATTGCATTATAATCTTTGATTGCTTCTTCTAAAAAATCTCTTGAGCTTTGATCTAGTCCTTCAACTCCCTCGTTGTTTTCATCTTCAAGTCCATCAAAATCTTCATTAGGACTATAACTATAAATTGTTGCGATTTTTAGGTTGTGATCTGCCTCTTTAAAAGCTTGATAGTATTTTTTAACCGCATCAATCCCAGAGCACGCTAAAATTGAGTTAAATCCTTTAAGTGAAGTTTGACTTCGTTTTTCTTCTACTTTTTTGGCATTTTTTGCAACGCTTTCAATATTATCTAGTTTATTAAAAGTATAGTTTTCATTATGCTTGGTGATATGAGCAAAGTTCTTCAAGATATACTCTACCACCTCTTTAATCCTACGATCATCAAGTAAAGCTTTTTGTATATCAATAGCTGACACTTCTTTGTCTTCGATGTTTTCTTTTGGTTTTAAAGTATTGTGATAACTTACCTTAAAAGGCAAGACATTTTTATCAGCAATTGCATTAATAATGGTGTATCTATGCAAACTCTTACCAAATTTTTGCTCTGTTGTCCCCAAAGGAATATTTTTATCGCAATTCTCTGCAAAAATGGGAGTTCCTGTAAAACCAAAGAGATAGTGCTTTTTGAAAGCCTTTGTAATCCCATCGTGCATTTTTCCTAGCTGACCTCGATGACACTCATCAAAAATCATTACGATTTCTTCGTCAAAGATTTTATGTTCTTTGTTGTTTTTGATAAATTTATCAAGCTTTTGAATAGTGGTGATGATGATTTTTGAGCTAGGATTTTCAAGTTGTCTTTGCAAGACTTTTGTTGTAGTAGTGGCATTTGCACTGCCTTGCTCAAATTTTTCATATTCTTTCATTGTTTGATAGTCCAAGTCTTTTCTATCCACGACAAAAAGGACTTTGTTAATATAATCAAGCTCTTTTATAAGAGTGGCAGTCTTAAAGCTTGTGAGTGTCTTTCCGCTTCCTGTTGTATGCCAGATATAGCCTCCACTTGCATTCTTGCCATAGGTTTTATTATTATGAATGATATTAATTTGCTCCAAAATTCTTTCAGTTGCTGCAATTTGATAAGGTCGCATTACAAGCAAGTCTTCATCGCTTGTAAAAACACAATAGCGAATAAGGATATTTAAAAGCGTATGTTTAGCAAAAAAAGTCTTTGCAAAATCGATTAAATCCAAAATTAACTCATTTGTAGAATCTGCCCAATAGCTTGTAAATTCAAAGCTATTGGCTTTTTTACTTTTGCTAAGATGGGATTCTCTTGTCGTATTAGAGTAGTATTTTGTATGCACTCCATTGCTGATAACAAAAATTTGTATATACTCAAATAATCCATCTTCAGCCCAAAAACTATCTTTTTGATAACGCCTGATTTGATTGAATGCTTCTTTGATTGCCACCCCTCGTTTCTTTAGCTCAATATGCACAAGAGGAAGTCCATTGACAAGCACACTGACATCGTAGCGATTTTCATATCTGCCTTTAGTTGTGTATTGATTGGTAACTTGCAAGATATTATTATAAACATTTTGCTTATCAAGGATTTTGATATTTTTCATCTCTCCATTTTCTAATCTTAGAGAATAGGTGCAATCTATTTGGATTTTTCTAGTTTTTTCTTTAAATCTATCATTTTTTGCAGCAATAAACTGAGTATAAACTTCTTCCCACTCTTTAGGAGTAAAAGTATAGTTATTGAGTTTTTGAATCTGTTTTTTGAGATTTTCTTTTAGCTCCTCTTGGGAAGCAAGTTTTACATACTCATAGCCTTGTTTTTGCAAGAGTGTAATAAATTCCTCTTCAAGCTGTCTCTCACTCTGATAAGAGTTTTCTCTATTTTTCTCTTTTATATATTTTGCAATAACTGTGCTTTTATTGCTTTGTGCAATAGGGTGAAGCTCTTTAGACATTTTTGCTCTCCAATTCTTTGAAATCTAAGAGTTTATCTCTGTAATACTCATATTGTTTCTTTCTTGCTGTTAGCTCTGCTGTTAGCTCTGCTGTTAGCTCTGCTGTTAGCTCTGAGAAATTGTCAAGAATCTTGACAATCTCCTCTTGAATCTCAAGAGGCGGGATAGGGATTTTTAAGTCACATAATTTTTCTTTTGGTAGATGTTTAGGGATTGCATTAGTACAAAGCTCATACAAAACTGCTTGCTTTGACAAAAGAAAATAATAAAGGAATTTATTTATCATGTCTCTATTGGGTGAAACTGAATAGCAAATATCATTAGCCCAAAATTTTTCTTGCATAAAATTTACAAATCCTGCTGTTCCATACTGTGCAATGATGATTGTATTTTTATCACGATTATAATCTCTCCAATATCCCATAGGGCCAATACCACCACTCATTACAGGATAATGAAACTCATCTGATAAAATAGATTTTGTAATTCTCTCACCACGAGAAATCGTTGCGACATTCCCCAAACTCTTAAACTCCACCCCATCTTTTGGATTATTCTCATCTCCGAAGTCTAAGAGTGTATCGCGATAATATTCATATTGTTTCTTTCTTGCTGTTAGCTCTGCTGTTAGCTCTGCTGTTAGCTCTGAGAAATTGTCAAGAATCTTGACAATCTCCTCTTGAATCTCAAGAGGCGGGATAGGGATACAAAAATCTTCAATATCCACCTTATTAAGTGCTGGGATACTTCCTCGAGAAACAAGATTTTCCATAATTTCTTCTTCTTTGGACTTGAGGTAAAAATACAAAAATTTTGTCAAAAGTCTATTTTTAAGTGAAACTTTGTAAGGGTAGCACAATCCACCAGCAAAGAATTTGCCCTGAAAATATTTTACATAACCAGCATACTCTCCTCGTGATGCAAAAGTTATCGTTTCTCCTTCGTTGTTAAAATCATTGTAGTAGCCATAAAAATCTCTTCCCGAATTGATGACAGGATAAAGACCATTTTTATCTAAGTCGGAAATCTTTAGTGTTGCTTTGCTTTGACTCTCACATATCTCACCCAAACTCTTAAACTCCACACCATTAGGGCATAGTTTAGCTATCAGTTGTTCTATTTTATTCATTACTTACCCCTCAAGCTCTGTGATGATTTGATCAAGCGAAGTTCTTAGTCTTTCTTGTTTTTTGACTATGTTTTTGATTTCTGCATTGAGGGCTTTTATATCAATATCTTCTCTTATGTCCTCTTGCTTGACATAGCGATTGACTGAGAGATTGAAATCATTGTTTTTTATCTGCTCTATGGAAGCAAGAGAGGTGAAGTATTGCTCTTCTTTTCTGTCAATATAAGCTTGATAAATTTTTTGGATATTCTCTTCTGTAAGCTTGTTTTTTGTTCCAGCTTTGATAAATTCCGCACTTGCATCAATAAATAGGGTATTGGCATCTATTTTATTCTTTTTAAGCACCAAAATACAAGTGGCAATGCTTGTCCCAAAGAAAAGATTGGCAGGTAGCCCAATCACACAATCTACAAAGTTATTTTTGACTAGATATTCTCGGATTTTTCGCTCAGCACCTCCTCGATAAAGCACCCCTGGGAATTCAACTATCGCACAAGTCCCGCTATTTGAAAGCCAAGAAAGCATGTGCATGGTAAAGGCTAGATCTGCATTACCTTTTGGAGCTAAGACTCCTGCTGGAGAAAATCGTGGATCGTTAATAAGCAAAGGGTTGTTATCTCCTTCCCATTTTGTAGAGTAGGGGGGATTTGAGACGATAGCATCAAATGGCTCATCATCACTATGCTTTGGATCTAGGAGGGTATCTCCATGAGAGATATGAAATTTGCTGTAATTGATATCATGAAGGAACATATTGATACGACAGAGGTTGTAGGTGGTGAGATTAATTTCTTGTCCATAGAAACCTTTTTTGACATTTTCTTTTCCAAGTATTTTGGCAAATTTCAAAAGCAAAGAGCCGCTTCCACAGCAAGGGTCATAAACTTTATTGACAGATTTTTGATTATGCACGGCAATTTTTGCAAGAAGTTCGCTAACTTCTTGAGGGGTAAAAAACTCTCCCCCGCTTTTTCCTGCACTGCTTGCATACATTGCCATGAGGTATTCATAAGCATCACCAAAGACATCAATTCCAGATTCTTGATACTCGCCTAGCTCCATTTCATTGATTGCTTCAAGAAGTTTGGTTAATTTTTCATTTCTAGCTTTAAGGGTGTTACCAAGTTTTGAGCTATTGACATCTAGGTCAGCAAATAATCCTTTAACATTTTTTTCTGAAGATGTCTTAAGACTTGATTTTTCTATTCCTTGAAAAATATTTTCAAGAGTGGTATTAAGATCAGGGTCTTTAGAAGCATTTTTAACTACATTGCAAAACAATTTACTAGGAGGGATAAAAAAGCCTTTTTCTTTGATGGTTTCTTCTCTTCCAATTTCTGCTTCCTCATCGCTTAGGGTTGTATAATCAAAATCTTTGTTATTCTCTTGCTCTCCTTCATTAATATAGCGTGTTAGGTTTTCAGAAATATAGCGATAGAACATAATACCCAAAACATATTGCTTAAAATCCCAGCCATCTACAGAACCTCTAAGCTCATTTGCGACTTTCCAAATTGTTTTGTGAAGTTCATTTTGTTGATTTGATTTGATTTGATTTGATTTGATTTGATTTGATTTTCCGCAATTTTTTCTTTTGCCATAAATATCCTTTTAGTGAGTGAAAATTTTTAAAATTTATTTTATCATAAGTTAAAATTTAATCAAAAATAATGTCAAAAATATAAAAAAAATTTAATATAAGTGGTTATTTATTTCCAAAATAAGTGGTTATAGTAAAAATCCATAAAACTCAAAGATAAAATTATTATCTAAAGATTAGAAATACTATTTATAGAATCAAACTTTATGCTTTTTCAGTGATTTTATTTATTTTAATGATAAAAATACTAGCTTTATATTTAAACCTTAATAAATTTAACGAATAAAAAAATAAGCATTTGATAAAATCAAAAATTTATGGAGATTATTGTGATTAAAAAAGAGAATGGCTCCGGATGTAGGATTCGAACCTACGACCAAGCGGTTAACAGCCGCCTACTCTACCGCTGAGCTAATCCGGAATGTATTGCTCATAAAAGCGGTGTAATTATAAAAAAAATTCTAAAAAATGTCAAGAGATTTTTTAAAGTTTATAGATATTTTTTTGATTTCTTTGTAAAGCTCCTTTGATGTCAAAAATCAAACCATTTGATGTCAAAAACTTTTGATAATTGACTTCTAAAAACTCTTGATGTGGGATAGCAATAATAATTGCATGATATTGATTTTTTAACGAAGAAATAGGAAAAACCTGCACACCATAAAATTTTTTTACTTCCTTGGCATCTACCAAAGAATCAAAAATTTCCACTTTTATCCCATGTTCTTCAAGTTCTTTATACACTTCAAATACTTTTGCATTGCGAATATCTTTGCAATTTTCTTTAAAACTCGCACCAAAAATTGCAATTTTTGCATGTAGAGGGTTGATTTTGTGCTGCAAGAGTAGTTTGATTGTTTTTTGCGTAATAAAATTTGGCATCATGTCATTAATCAATCTTCCTGAAGAAATGACCTTAGGGTGATAGCCATATACATTGGAAATGTGGGTAAGGTAATAAGGATCTACGCTAATGCAATGTCCGCCAACTAACCCTGGCGTAAAAGGTAAAAAATTCCATTTTGTTTTGGCTGCTTTTAATACTTCATGAGTGTCTATATCTAATTTATCAAAAATAATACTCAATTCATTGACGAAGGCAATATTTAAATCTCTTTGGGCATTTTCTATTGCTTTTGCAGATTCTGCTATTTCAATACTTGGGGCTAAATATGTAGAATCAACAATGCTTTGATATAAAGAATTAATTTTTTGTGCTGATTCTTCTGAACTCCCTGAAGTAATTTTGGTGATATTTTTTAGTGTATGTGCCTTGTCTCCTGGATTGATTCTCTCTGGTGAATAGCCTACAAAAAAATCTTTATTAAAAACAAGTGAGCTTGTTTTTTCTAAAACTGGAACACATTCTTTTTTGGTGCAAGTAGGGTAGGTGGTAGATTCATAAATGACAATATCCTGCTTTTTTAGGTATTTTCCTACAAGCTTTGAAGCAGAAAGCAAAAGAGTAATATCTGGCTTTTTATAAATATCTACAGGAGTTGGAACGGTGATAATAAAAATATTGCAATCTTTAATATCTTCTTCTTTATGGCTAAATTTCAAAAAACTAGAGGAAGAAAAATCTAAAATTTGCTCATTTTTATCTTTTTTTTCTTGCAATTCTTTGATTCTTGTGGGATTAATATCAAAGCCTATAGTAGAATATTTTTTTCCAAATTCTATTGCTAAGGGTAGTCCTACATAGCCAAGTCCAATAATTGCAATTTTATCCATTATATTCCCTTAAATTCTTTGATACATTGTGTAATATAGGTAATTTCCTCATCACTTAAATACGCATGCAAGGGTAAGCTAAAAATCTCTTGTGTAATCTTTTGTGCTTGTGAGAAATATTTTTTCTCTACATTAAGATAACTAAAAGCCTTTTGTTTTGGAATGGGAATAGGGTAGTGGATAGCTGTTGGAATTTGCTTTGTTTTTAAATATGCAATAAGAGAATCTCTATTTTTGCTAAGAATGCTAAATTGTGCATAATTACTTTTGCAATCTTTTGTAATTTCTTGTAAAAAAATCTCTGGATAGTCTTTTAGTTTTTCTTGATATTTTTGTGCATTTTCTTGGCGTTTTTGTAAAATTTCTGAAAAATAAGAAAGTTTGACATTTAAGATTGCTGCTTGCAAGCTATCTAATCTTGCATTAATACCTAAATATTCATGAGTATAGCGCTTGATTTGCCCATGAGAACGAAGTGCATAGATCTTTTCATAAAGATTTTCATCATTAAAAAATATTGCTCCACCATCACCAAAACAACCCAATGGCTTAGCAGGAAAAAAACTTGTCGTAGAAATATCACATAAATTGCCACTTTTTTTGCCTTGATACATCGCACCAAAGCTTTGTGCCCCATCTTCAAGCACAAAAAGCCCAAATTCTTTGGCAATGGAGTTAATTTTTTCCATATTTGGGATATTTCCAAATAAGCTTACCACTAAAATTGCCTTAGTTTTTTTTGTAATCGCTTGTTTGATTTTTGTCTCATCGATTAAAAACGTTTTAGGATTAATATCTACAAAAATGGGCTTAGCCCCCAAAATAGCAATAGCTTCTGCACTTGCAAAAAAACTAAAACTACTTGTAATAATCTCATCATCTTTTTGTATCCCTAGAGCCATAAGTGATAAAATAAGTGCACTAGTGCCATTAGAACAAGTTAGTGCATATTTGCTTCCCACATAATTTTTGAGATTTTCTTCTAATTTTTTTACCTCATCTCCCATAATAAAACATGCAGAATCCAAAACCCTTTGTATTGCAAAATGAATCTTTTTTTGATGTGTGAGATAATCTTTTTTAATCCCTGCAAAATCAATCATCATCACGAAAAACCTGATTATTTTTTAAATAGTAAAAATGTTTTTCATTCTTGCTAAATGCCTTATTGTCTATAAAGTCTAATTTTTCGCCACTTTGATCTACATAACCAATGATTCTTGCGGGATTACCTACTACTAAGGCATAATCAGGAATATTTTTTGTTACAACACTTCCTGCACCAATAAGTGCGTATTTTCCTATAGTATTACCACAAATAATTGTAGCATTTGCACCAACAGAACAACCTTTTTTTAGCAAAGTAGGGCGGTAGGAATCTTTACGCACAATAAAAGCGCGTGGATTTATCACATTGCTAAATACTACAGAAGGACCGATAAATACATTATCTTCACACATTACCCCCTCATAAATACTTACATTATTTTGTACTTTGCAGTTTTTCCCTATCACTACATTAGGTCCTACCATACAATTTTGCCCAAAAGAACAGCATTCTCCAATTTTTGTATGAGGTAAAATATGACAAAAATGCCAAATTTTTGTATTTTTTCCAATGATTACATTTTCATCAATAAGACTAGTATCATGAACAAAAAAATCTAAATATTTTTGCATAGGGGGTGGTATTCTCCTATTAGTGGTGTTATCTCTAAGTTTCTAATTTTATGTACTAAAGAAATACAAGGATAAGCATCAAGTAATCCAAAGCCTTGATTTTTTAAAATCTCTTCATAGCTTTTTGTGTGTAGATTTTCAAAACCATTGCTAAATTCTATTTCCTCTCCTTCAAGCTCAATAGATCGATAAGTTCTCTGTGCATTAGAGGGTAGATTTTTGGCATCAATAGACAAAAACCAAGTAACATCAGCAAAAGGAAGATCTAAAATCCCGCTTGCAGTATCTTTTGTATTTATATGCACTTTCAAACCCCTTGCTTCGCCAAAAATATTTTGCAACATATCAAAAAAATGCACCCCAATATTTGTTGCTATTCCTCCGCTTTTTGCTAGATCACCTTTCCAAGAGGCAAAATACCAATTACCTCTTGAAGTAATATAGGTTAACTTAACTTGGAATCTTTTTTGTGGATTCTTTTTAATAGTATTTTGTATTTTTTCTTTAAGAGCAATGATGCTAGGATGCAATCTTAATTGCAAAATATTATAAACTTTTTTTCCTGTCTTTTTTTCAAGGTCAATAAGAGTATCAATATTCCAAGGATTAAGCACCAATGGCTTTTCACAAATCGCATTTGCATTATTTTTAAGTGCGAAGCGGATATGGCTATCATGCAAATAATTTGGCGAACAAATAGTAATATAATCAAGTTCAATCCCTTTATTTTGTAATTTGGAAATATGGCGATCAAAGCGTTCAAATTCTGTAAAAAAATGCGTTTGAGGAAAATAGCTATCTAGGATTCCCACAGAATCTTTTGGATCTAGTGCGCATAAAAGATTATTTTTAGTCTCATAAATCGCTTTTAAATGCTTAGGTGCTACATATCCTGCCACGCCAATGAGTGCGAAATTTTTCATAAAAATTCCTTTAATATTTCAATAATTTTTTGTGAAGCATCACCATTTCCATAAAAATTTTGCGTATAAGAAAAATTACAAAGTTTTGAAATATTAGCAAAACTTTCAAGAATTGTATGTGTTTTATTTCCTACTAAAAGATTATATTTGTGCATAATAAGCTCACTCCATTCGCTATTTTCTCGCAATACCAAACAAGGTTTTTTGAAAAAATATGCTTCTTTTTGCAAACCTCCAGAATCTGTGAGTACACTTTGGGTATTTTTGAGAAGATAGAGCATTTCTAAATAAGAAAGAGGGGAGGAAAAGGTGATATTTTTATAATCACTCGGATTAATATAGCGCTTTGTGCTAGGATGTAAGGGTAAAATTACCTGCGTATTTTGTGCAATAATTTCTAAAGCTTGAAAAATATTTTCTAAGGCATTTTTATTGAGATTTTCTTGTCGATGAATAGTGCAAATTGTAAATTTTTTTTGCAATTGTAAAGGAGGTTTTTTTGCAAATTTTTCAAACAACAAACTAGAATCTTTCATAATATCTCCAGTATTCTTAATAATACAATCAAAAGAATTAAATCCTTCATTAATAAGGTTTTGTATTGCATTTTGAGTCGGACAACAAAGAATTTTTGAGATTCTATCTGTAAGAATTCGGTTAATTTCCTCTGGCATTTTATGATCAAAGCTTCTTAATCCTGCCTCTATGTGAATGATAGGGATTTGTAATTTTATACTTGCTAATGCTGCTGCAAGAGTAGAATTTGTATCACCAAAAACCAAAGTAAAATCAGGTTTATTTTGCAATAAAATTTCTTCTACATCTCTTAAAATAGCTCCTGTCATATCTCCATGGCTTTTGCCTCCATGGTTTAAAATATAATGAGGTTGATGGAGTTTTAGTGTTCTAAAAAATACTTCACTCATATTTGTATCATAATGTTGCCCAGTGTGAATCAAAACTTCTTGCACAGGAAGAGATTTTAGTGCTAATTGCAAGGGGGCAAGCTTGATAAATTGCGGTCTTGCACCAACAATAATGGCTATTTTTAACATAAGTCCATAAATTCCAAATGGGATTTAATATACTCTTCATCTAGCATTTGTGGATCAATCATAGGTGTGCATTGCTTTTTAAATTCATCAAGCCCTAACCATTGACAATTTGCAAAATATTCTCTTCTTTGAGGTTTATGAAAAGGAAAATGCCAATTATTAAGTTCAGAGATATAAATCATATAAGGCTTTTTAAAACGCAATATTTCAAAAATTAGCCCATTTTTTGGATTTATCCAAGGCTCAAAAATAAGATCTTCATTATAAATTAGCCAGTGATCGCATTGATGATTAGTGTTTATATGATCGGCGCGTGCCAATATATCCCCCCGCGTAGTGACTTTTTTGGCAAAACACCTCCTACTTTAGCAATTGCAAAATCTACTCGCGGAATAGATAAAACATGCATTTTATTTCTTATAGCATAAAAGCTTTTAAAAAGTCGCTTAGAATCATAAATATGATCGGTATCAATTTTGATTAAAAATTCATTTTTTGGAATCTTAGAAAGTGTAAAATTATAAAAATGATGAAGATATTCTTCCGTGGTTTTTGGATTTTTAATCTTGATTGTATAAGGATAGTGATAAGGTTTAAAATTAGGAAATTTTTTACAAAATTCTAAAATAATTTTTTCAGAATTATCTGTAATATCATGATAAGCAATCACTCCTCTTTGTATCGCTCCCAAGATACTATAAAGGCTTGCCTTTAGGGTTTTTTCCTCATCTTTTACACGAATAAAAGCCCATGGATTTAGTGGAGATTTAGGATCTTTGGCTTTTGGGTCTAAGTCAAAATAACCTACATGCCTCTCTTTTTTATGTTCTTCAAAAAAATCACGATTGCAAAATTTTTCTATCGTAGATAAAATAGCTCCCTTAGGTTTTGAAAAAACAGGAATAGGGCGAGATGTGTGACTATCAAAGAAGAATCTTTTAATTTTTCCCAGCCTTTTTCTGATATTCATATTGATCCTTATAAAGTGCGTTAAAAGATTCTATCATCTTTTGCTGTGTAAAATATTCCAAAAAGCGTTTTTTTGCATTATTTGCATAAAATTCATAATTTTCTTGTATTTCCAGAATTGCTTTTGCAATAGCTTTGGAATTTGCTTTTTCTACAACTTTTCCTGTCTGATTGTGAAGATTAATATAAGGCATGCCAGAGGGGGTGAGATTAGTGCATACACAAGGGATACTATAACGCATCGCCTCAAGAAGTACGATTCCAAAAGATTCTTGCATTGATGGTAAGACAAAATAGCGAGATTTAGCATAAAAATTATTTAATTCTTCCCCCACTTTTCTCCCCACTAAAAATACCCGATCTTCTAAGCAATGTTTTTTTATCAATGTCAAAAGTTTATTTTTATATCCTATATCCCCATCTCCTGCAATATGAATGCTAAAATCATTAGGCAAAAATAAAGCACTTTCTATTAAATATTCAAATCCCTTTAGTGGCACTAATCGCCCCACAGAACAAATAATATTTTGCGTTTTTTCTGTGTTTTGGTTCATATCTATCGGGGGTATTCCAATAGGAATTGTGGTAATTTTTTCTTGATAAGGTTTTAAAAATAAAGAGGTTTTAGCATAAAGATCACTTGTAGTGACAATACTTTGGGAGCGTTTCAAAAGATAATTTTGCAAGGGCATAAAGCATTTTAAAAGCCACTTATTTTTAAAAATATCAGAATGATAATGCGTGATAATAATCTTATTTTTTAGAGGCACCAAAAAAAGCGCAAGAGTTGCCATGGGATCGGGATGATGCACATGAATAATATCGTAATTTTTAATAATTTTAAAAAGTTTTATAATCATTTGTGGTGCTAGAGAAGTAGAGGCAAGAATCCCAAAACTTGCTACACGGAAAATTTTAGCTCCATAAGATGTTGTATCTTCTTTATATTTTAATTCCTTATTTGACACCAAGCAATCACACACTAAACCTTTGGCATTAATTCCATCACAAATATCTTCCATTACTCTTTCAATACCACCTAAATGTGGGGGATAAAATTTTCCAAGTTGAAGGATTCTAGGAGTTTTATTATTGCTTAAATTAGCATTAATTTTTTCTTGTCTTTTATCATGCGTAAGATTATTAGAAAGCATTTTTAACCTTTGATTTTTAAAAGAGATTTGACAAAAGAAACTGGTAGGTAAAGCTTTGCGATTTTTTTACTTAGAGCAAAAAAATAATAAAAAATAATTTTTATTTTTACAATAAAGTTAGTATTATAAAAAAGAGCAATTTTTAGGGCTTCTCTTAGGCTTTTAAATCCATTTTGATCACTTGCTCCACCAGAATTAAAAGTAGAAATCACAATATCACTAAAATAAAATTTATAATGATTTCTATAAAGCTTATAAATTAGATCATAATCACTAGCAAGTTTATAATTTGTATCATAGAGATATTTTTTATGTACTTGCGATTTGATAAAACAATTAGGGTGACCAAAATCACGAAAAAGGCAATAAAGATCATCAAGATTTCTTGAAGTTTTTTTAATAAATTTATGATTATGATCAAGATAGCAAATCTCCAAATCCCCATAAAAAACATCTGCATTAAAATTAAGAGCTGCTATATTTGCCAATACATTTTGATCATGCAAAAAATCGCCACAATTTACAAAATTTATATAATCATTTTGACTTAATATAACTCCCTTATTCATCGCGTCAAAAATCCCCTTATCTTTTTGACTAAGAAATTTAAAATAAAAATTTTGATATTTTTTTGCCTGTGCATAAAGAAAATACTTAGAATCTTCTTTGTCTTCTTGAATAATTTCTGCATGTTTTAGAACAATTTCTCGGATTTTTTCTTTTGTGCCATCTGTGCTTCCTCCATCAATGATGATATATTCCACATTTTTACAAGTCTGATTGATTACAGATTCCATGGTTTTTTCAATATGGACAATATCATTAAACACAACAGTAACGATAGAAAAAGTCATTAAAACTCCTCGATAAATTAAAAGTATATCACATTTCGTTTGTATCGAAGTGCTATCTTATAGGCTAGGGTGTTTTAGATAATCTTTAATATTTTTGCCACTTTGCTACCCAACCTAAAAAATACAAATACTAATAAAAAATATCAATAATAATAAGGGATTCCTAGTAAAATGCAATGTTTAAAATGTGGCAAAATACAATATGCATACAATGCTCTTTTGGAATCTACGATTTCTAAATCCGTGTAATAACGCCCATCAAACTTATAATAATAAGTCTTGGGTGCTTTTTCATCTTTATCATCTACCAAAACACCATCAATACTCACACCACCAAAATCACTATAATTTGGCTTACTTGTTTTATAAAAAACCACCAAAACAATCTGCCCATCAAATTTCTTTTTTTGCCACTTATTTAAAAGCGTATAATTTTTTTGATCAATAATCAAGCGTTTTCTAAAGGTCGCATATTTCCCCTCAAGACTTTGTTTTTTGATTGTCTGATAAAATTCCCATAAATTTGCATGATTTTTTTCAAGATAATAGTTGATATCCTTTTTTGTTTCTGCAAAACATACTGCAACAAAAACCCAAAAAATCACACAACGCATCAAAATGAAAAGTTTAAAACCACGCTTCCAATATTATGCCCTTTTGGTTGTGAGGCAAATTGTTTGCTTTGATGAGTAAAAACATAAGAAAGTCTAAAACCTTTATACAAAATACTAGCCCCAAGTTCAAGATCATAGAGAAAATGCTCCAAAACAAGACCTGTAGGTGTGCCAAAACTATTTCCTTGTATAAAAATATCTCTTGCTACATAAGAGCCCAAGGCCCCACCAAAAACATAAAAAGAGAATTTATCATTATAAGGTTTGCTTCCCAAAAAACTCGTATTTACCTTCTCCACACCAAAATCACTTTCAAGATTATATCCTAACCTAAATCTTCCGCCAATTCCAGCAAAAGTATTAGCATTTCCTAGTGCAAATTTTATAGCTGGTAAAATATCTATGTCAAAAAATGAACTTTTTAAAATATCAAATTTATGGATATATTCATAAGTAAGATTTATAATAAATTCATTTTTGATTTGATGCTCCCAACCAAAAAATATAGGATTCTTTGTAAGTACGTGGATAAGCTCTTGTGTTTGTTTTGCTAATGCAGCAGGACCTACTACACCAAGTTGTAGCTTGATATTTTCCACACTACTTTTACGCCTTTGAGAAATACTAAAATCAAAACTCAAATATCCTGCGTAAGGGTGATCTAATGGATTTATTTGTGCCAATCTTGATTGAGGGGTATAGACATCTTGGTGCAAAGCAATTTCATAACGAGAAAATTTTTTATCCCTTGCATTAAGGCTAAAAAGTTGCAAAAACCCAGAATCATATTCCCTAGAAGTATAAGAAAAGCTCGTTCCTGCAGTATAGTAGCGATCTACAAATTGATCAAAATATGCATCATTTTCACTTACAATACTAAAAAATTTTTTTTTATAAGGGGCAAAATCCCCTGTATTTTGTGCTTGTTCTTCTTGTTGTGCGATTGTTTTTTCTTCTAGGTCTTGTGAATTTTCAGGCATTACTAATTCTTGCAATGCTAAAGTTTCTTGATAAAAGTCTTGCTGCAAGGTTTTTGCAAATAAACTTCCACAGATTCCAAAATAAAATACAAGTTTTTTATACATGCACATTAGCCTAAAATCTTTTTGAAGCTTTGATAATAAAGTTCTTTAGCATTCTGTAATGTACAAACAATCGCATCAATTTTAATTTTATCGATAGAAACTTTCCCTAAAATTCTACAAGCCACACCAAAATTTTTTGCTATTTCTTGCAATTTTTCAGGCATATGAGTTTCTATAAGCATAAGGCTTTGGCTTTCTGAAAAAAGCATTTCTGTACTAAAAGGAGTTGTAATATCTACTCCCTTTTCACCCAAAATTGCCATTTTACTTAGTCCCAACGCAATGCCACCCTTGCCCACACTTTTGGCACTTTTTATTAAAGATTTTTGATTGCATTCTAAAACCAGATTCCATAATCTTAATTCTGCATCTAAATCAATTTGCGGACAATCCCCACTAATTTCATTTTGCATAATTCTTTGTAATAAACTCCCACCAAAATCACTTCCTAATTCTCCAAGAAGAATAATTGTATTTCCTTCATTTTTTAGTGAAGAATCTAAAGTTTTATTATAATCTTCACAAAGCCCAACACTTACAATCGTAGGAGTAGGATAAATATCTTTATCATCTGTTTGATTATATAAGGAAACATTACCACTTACTACAGGGGTATTAAGAATCTTGCAAGCTTCTTTAATGCCTTCTGTAGATTCTTTAAATTGCCACATTACTTCTTGATTTGTTGGATTTCCAAAATTTAAACAATCACTAATTGCTAGTGGTCTAGCTCCACGACTTACGCACTTACGCCCTGCAATTGCTACTGCAATTTTGCTACCTTCCTTAGGATTAAGATAGCAATAAGTAATAGGAGAGCAAATTGCCATTGATAATGCCGTGTCATTTTCTTTTACTCTAATTGTACTTCCATCAAGCTTCCCAACGCCCGTGATAGTATTTGTTTGCACCATGCTATCATATTGCTCATAAATAAAATTTTTATCTGCTACTTCAATATCTGCAAGCATTTTTTGTAAAATAGAAGTAGGATTTTCTATTATAGGTTTGTAGTTTTTTTGACGCAAATTTTGCAAATACACAGGCTCTTTTATTTCACGATCTAGTATTGGTGCATTTTCTGCAATAGGGGCAATTGGAAGACTTGCACACTTTTCTCCATACCAATAAAGCTCCATTAGTCCACTATCTGTAACTTCTCCAATAATTGCCACATCAACTTCCCATTTTTGAAAAATTTCTATTACTTCTTGCTCTTTTCCTTTTTTCGCACAAATTAACATTCTTTCTTGCGATTCACTAAGCATTAAATCATAAGGTGTCATGCCTTTTTCTCGCATTGGTACTTTATCTAAATGCATTACCATTCCACTACCACTTCGCCCTGCCATTTCAAAGCTTGAACTAGTAAGCCCTGCAGCACCCATATCTTGAATCCCTACAATCAAATCTTTTTTAAATAATTCTAAACATGCTTCCAATAAAAGCTTTTCACTAAAGGGATCGCCAATTTGCACAGTAGGGCGTAAGGATTTAGATTCTTCATCAAAGCTATCACTACTCATTACAGCCCCGCCAAGACCATCTCTACCTGTTTTACTCCCTACATAAATTACAGGATTACCAATTCCCTCAGCGCGTCCATAAAAAATTTCATCAGTTTTTGCAATACCTAAAGTAAAGGCATTTACTAAAATATTTCCATTATAACAAGCATTAAAACTTGTCTCACCTCCGATTGTGGGCACTCCCATGCAATTTCCATAGCCCCCAATCCCTCTTACAACACCTTTTAATAAAAATTTATGTAAATTAGCCATAGAATCTTGTGTATCAATGCGTCCAAATCTAATAGCATTAAGACTTGCTACAGGGCGAGCGCCCATTGTAAAAACATCTCTCATAATTCCACCAACACCTGTAGCAGCACCCGCATAAGGTTCAATAAAACTAGGGTGATTGTGAGATTCTACTTTAAAAACTGCGCTATAACCTTTGGTAATATCAATTACACCTGCATTTTCTCCAGGCCCTTGAATTACCCAAGGTGCTTTTGTAGGGAAACCACTAAGATATTTTTTGCTAGATTTATAGCTACAATGCTCACTCCACATGGCAGAAAAGATTCCAATTTCTAATAGATTTGGTTCTCTTTGGAGAATCTTTTTAATCTCTTGATAATCCTCTTGAGAAAGTTTATGTTTTTCTAATATATTTTGTAAATCAGGAAGCATTTTGACACCTTTTAGAATTTCTACGATTTATTTCTTCACGATTCTAACAAAAAGGACTGCTATTTGGAATAAAAATTTAAAAAAAATATATGATTAAGTTTTATTAAAGTTTTATCTAATTAAAATAATGCCAAGCTTAATTTTTAGCTAAACTTACCAAAATGGTATGCATACTATAAAAACATAAATTGCGGAGACAAGACAGTTATGAAATACATCAAGTTTTTTAAAGAGCTCAATAACAAAGATGTTCCATTAGTTGGTGGCAAAAATGCCAGTATAGGAGAAATGTTTCAAGAGTTAATTCCTGCAGGTATTAAAGTGCCAAATGGTTTTGCTATCACTAGTGATGCTTATTGGTATTTACTTAATAACGGTGGAATTAAAGAAAAAATTATAGAACTTTTAAAAGATGTTGATGTAACAGAAATTGATGTATTGAAAACACGATCTAAAAAAATCCGTGAACTTATTTTTGGCACACCATTTCCTAGCGACCTAAGAGATGAGATTTTTGAAGCATATAAGATTTTAAGTGATGAGTATGGCATGAAAGAAGCTGATGTAGCAGTAAGAAGTTCTGCTACTGCGGAAGATTTACCAGATGCAAGTTTTGCGGGTCAACAAGATACATATTTAAGTATCAAAGGGCAAACTGAATTGATCCATTATATCAAATCTTGTTTTGCCTCACTTTTTACTGATAGGGCGGTAAGCTATCGCGCTTCAAGAGGATTTGATCATTTTAAAGTTGCACTTTCTGTGGGTGTACAAAAAATGGTACGTTCTGATAAAGGAAGCTCTGGGGTTATGTTTTCTATTGATACAGAAACAGGATTTAAAGATGCAGTATTTATCACTTCAAGCTGGGGACTTGGTGAAAATGTCGTGGGTGGAACAGTAAATCCCGATGAGTTTTATGTTTTTAAACCTACACTACAAGATGGTAAAAGACCTATTATCAAAAGACAACTTGGGCATAAAAATGTAAAAATGGTTTATGCGCCAAAAGGAAGTGATCATCCTACAAAAAATATTGCAACAACTCAAAAAGAAATGCAAAGCTTTTCACTTACAGACGAAGATATTTTAACTCTTGCAAGATATGCCATTATAATCGAGAAACACTACACAAAAGAAGCAGGAGAATATCGTCCTATGGATATGGAATGGGCAAAAGATGGTGATAGTGGTGAGATTTTTATCGTGCAGGCGCGTCCTGAAACCGTACAAAGCCAAAAAAATAAAAATAATGCACAGGTTATTGAAAAATACAAATTTAAAAATAATGATGAAAAAGAAATTATCATTCAAGGCAGGGCAACTGGCGGAAAAATTGGTCATGGCAAAGTGAGAATTATTAATGATATTGAACATATGAATACTTTTAAAGAGGGTGAAATTTTAGTTACTGATAATACAGATCCTGATTGGGAACCAGCGATGAAAAAAGCTGCTGCAGTAATTACTAATCGTGGCGGGAGAACTTGTCATGCAGCAATTGTAGCTAGAGAAATAGGTGTGCCTGCAATCGTTGGTGCCGTAGGTGCTACTGATAGACTTTACACTGGAATGGAGGTTACAGTATCTTGTGCTGAAGGTGAAGAAGGATATGTGTATGCAGGGATTCATGATTACGAAGTAGAACAAATTAAACTTGATAATATTGGCAATACAAAAACAAAAGTTTATATGAACATCGGAAATCCAGAAAAAGCATTTAGTTTTGCACAAATGCCAAATGATGGTGTAGGACTTGCAAGAATGGAATTGATTATCCTTAATCAAATCAAAGCGCATCCCTTAGCATTAGTAGATATCCAAAATGGTAAAACTAATATTCCTGAATATCCTGAGATACAAAAATTAATTTCGGGATATGACAACCCCAAAGACTTTTTTATTAAAAAAATTGCCGAGGGAATGGGAATGATTGCAGCTGCTTTTTATCCCAAACCTGTAATTGTAAGAACTAGTGATTTTAAATCTAATGAATATCGTGGAATGATTGCTGGAGCAGGATATGAACCTCAAGAAGAAAATCCTATGCTAGGCTATCGTGGTGCTAGTCGATATTATTCTGATCTTTATCGTACTGCTTTTGAATGGGAGATTCAAGCACTTGCTATGGTAAGAGAGGAAATGGGATTAACTAACATGAAAGTGATGATTCCATTTTTAAGAACCCCGGAAGAGGGGATAAAAGTTTTAGAAATTCTACGACGCAATGGATTGGAATCTGGAAAAAATGGGCTTGAAATTTATGTAATGTGTGAATTACCTGTAAATGTAATTTTGGCTGATGAATTCCTAAATCTTTTTGATGGTTTTTCAATTGGTTCTAATGATCTCACGCAACTAACTTTGGGTGTCGATAGAGATGGGCAACTTGTAAGCCATATTTTTGATGAAAGAAATCCTGCAATGCTTGAAATGTTTAAACGAGCGATTAAAGCATGTCAAAAACATAATAAATATTGTGGAATCTGCGGACAAGCACCTAGTGATTATCCAGAAGTTGCGGAATTTTTAGTTCGAGAGGGAATTAGTTCTATTTCTCTAAATCCTGATTCTATCATAGAAACTTGGACAAGAATTGCACAATTAGAAAAAACTTTAAAACAATAATAAAAAAAAAGAGTGTGATAGAGATATAAGAATATTTTATAATCTCTATATCCACTATAAAAAAATATAAAAACTAAGTTCTAATTTACCCCATTTTTTAGCTACTAATCATATTTAACCACTTCGTAAGTCTTTTTATAGCAAATTTTATAAAAGAAATATCCATGCAAAGAGAGTTTAACCACTTAGTAAAACTATAAAATAAATTCTCCTTGTGTACTTTTGGGGCTACATTGAAGATCAAAAAAATTATCAAATTCTTGATTCTTATATTTTTCAACAGCATATCTTCCTATCATTGCAGCATTATCAGAACAAAATTCTAAAGGTGCTAAAAAAAGGGTTTTTTGATATTTTTGACAAAGCTGACAAACTTTTTCCCTCAAATAAGTATTTGCACTTGCACCACCAACGATAGCAAAATTTTTTGGTGCCCGATGTTTTTTAAAATATCTTTCTAGTTGTTGTAATAAGTGCTTACATGCTGCATCTTGAAAACTTTTAGCAATTTTATAAGGATTACTAGAATCTTTTTCTATTTGCAAACGCACAGCATTTTTTAAACCAGAAAAACTAAAAGCAATTCCTGAATGATTTTTTAAGGGTATAGGTAAATTATAAAGCTCACCTTGATATTTTTCTGCGTACTCTTGAATAATTGGCCCTCCTGGATAAGATAGGTTTAACATTTTTGCGACTTTATCAAAACTTTCACCAAAACTATCATCCATTGTCTGCGCAATAATTTTCATATGTTTTATATCACTAATTTCAATAATTTGTGTGTGTCCACCAGAAACAAGTAAAACACTCATAGGAAAATTATAATTTTCCTGATTGATAAAAAGTGAAAAAATATGCCCTTTTAGGTGATTGATACCAATAATAGGAATATTAAGCTCCAAACTCAAAGTTTTTGCCATCATCAATCCTTCAATAAGTGTAACACTTAATCCCGGCTGTGTGGTAACACCAATAGCTTTTATCTGTGTTTTATCAAAAGAATCTAATACTTCTTTTAGTAACAATGGTAAATCTTTTGCATGCATTCTTGAAGCAATTTCAGGGACAACTCCACCATAAAGGCTATGGGTATTTTCTTGAGAAAGTTTTTTATGCCAAAGAAGTTTGCTATCAGAAATTCTTGTAATGGCAATAGAGCTATCATCACAGCTGCTTTCTATGCTAAGTATCATAATCCACCTATTTTTTTGATAGAATTATACATGATTCTACATAAAAGAAAGGAAGTTATGAAAATATTACCAGCAGAGTGGGAAGAACAAAAAGCTATTTTAATGGCATTTCCGCATAAAAATAGTGATTGGAATGAGTATTTAGATGAAGCAAGACAAACATTTTTGACAATTATTCAAGCAATTCTACCTCACGAAAAAGTTATATTATGCGTTGATCCTAATGACCATGAAGGAATGGATTTTTTACATTCTCATCTCTCTTCCTCTAATCTTATAATTTTAAGAATTCCTACAAATGACACTTGGGCAAGAGATTTTGGACCTATTAGTATCAAAAACGATTCTAAAATCTTGCATTTAGATTTTGGTTTTAATGGGTGGGGGCTAAAATTTGCTAGTTGTTTTGATAATCAAGTTTCTTCTACACTTTTTCAGCAAAAAATCCTACCAAATCTTTTGACGCAAGATTTAATCTTAGAAGGGGGGAGTATTGATAGCGATGGAATGGGAACATTGCTAACCAATACACAATGCCTTTTAGAAAAAAATCGCAATCCTTTTTATACACAAGAAGAACTTGATGCAAAATTAAAGGATATTTTAGGAGTAGAAAGAATCTTATGGCTTCATCATGGATATTTAGCTGGAGATGATACAGATAGCCATATTGATACTTTAGCAAGATTTATCAATCCCAATACAATTGCATACATTGCATGTAATGATAAAAATGATGAACATTTTACAGAGCTTAACAAAATGCAAGAAGAGTTAAAAAAATTAAAAACTAAAGAAGGTAAACCTTATCATCTCTTGCCCCTACCACTTCCTAAGGTATTTTTTAATAAGGAGAGATTGCCTGCAAGTTATGCAAATTTTTTACTTATCAATAATAAAACTTTGCTGCTTCCTATTTATAATATACCTGATCTTGACATACAAGCTATCAATACACTAAAACCCTATTATGAGGTAATTCCTATTGATTGTTCTGTATTAATTCGTCAACACGGAAGCCTTCATTGTGTAACAATGCAACTTTATGATATTTTATAAAATACGCGTTGAAGGGAGAGTGCAAGGGGTTGGATTTCGCCCCTATGTCTATTTAATCGCTCAGCAATTAAAAATTTATGGTTATGTAAAAAATCGAGGCAATTATGTAGAAATTCTTATTGATAAAAATCTTGATTCTTTTTTAGAAACCTTGCAAAACAACCTCCCTCCACAAGCCTTGATTACTAGTTTAGATTATAAAAAAATCATTATCCAAAAAAAATACTCCCAATTTGATATTTTGGATTCTAAAGATGCTAAAACTACATTAAAAGGTATTCTCCCTCAAGATCTTAAAATTTGCAAGGATTGCTTACAGGATCTTAAAAATCATCAAAGATTTTATCAATACGCATTTAATACTTGCACAAATTGTGGGCCTAGATATAGCATTTTATACTCATTACCCTATGATCGTAAAAATACTAGTATGCGAGATTTTGGGCTCTGTAAAGATTGTTTAAAAGACTATCAAGATCCTAATAACAGGAGATTTCACGCCCAAACATTATCATGTAAAAATTGCACCATCTCACTTAGTTTTTATCACAAAGACACACATTTTCACAATGATGAAGCAATACATGCTTGTGCTATGGCAATTTTAGAAGGAAAAATTGTTGCAATCAAAGGGGTAGGCGGCTTCACTCTTTGCTGTGATGCTACAAATTCTTCAAGTATTAAACGCTTAAGAAATTTAAAGAATCGCCCAAAAAAACCATTTGCAATTATGCTAAAAGATTTGGATTCTATCAATGAATTTGCAGAAATCACCCCCTTGCAAAAAAAAGCACTCTTAAGCAAAGAAGCTCCTATTGTACTCTTACAAAAAAAACAACCTCTCCAAGAAATCGCACCAAATCTCAAGCAAGTGGGAGTGATTTTACCTTATAGCAGCTTACATCACCTTTTAATGGAAAAAATCAATAGGCCTATAGTTTTCACAAGTGCAAACCTAAATGGCGAACCCATTATTACTACAGAAAAAGAATTGCTAAACAAACTTGGCAATGTATTTGATGCATATCTTACTCATGGAAGAGAAATTATAAATCCTATTGACGATTCTGTGGTGCAGCAAGTAGGGGAGGGAATGCAAATTATTCGTTTAGCAAGGGGTTATGCGCCATTACATTTACATTTTACACAATTAAATGAAAATAAAGACACTTTAATTGGTATGGGAGCAGAACAAAAAGTCACTCTTGCATATAAAAAAGAAGGGGAGGTGATTGTTTCTCCTTATATTGGGGATTTAAACAATCCAACCACACTTGCTCGCTATGAAAAAAACTACAATTTTTTTACGCAAATTTATCAACTCGAACCCAAAAAAATTATTAGCGATTTACATCAAAATTACCATTCTTATCAAATTAGTAAAAATCTTAGTTGCAAAAACAATATTTTATGGGAAAAAAAGCAACATCATTATGCACATTTTTGTGCAATTTTTGCAGATTCTTTATTGCAAGATAAAAATTTAAAAATAGAAGATAAAGTCTTAGGTGTAATTTGGGATGGCACAGGACTTGGCAAAGATGGAAAAATTTGGGGTGGGGAATTTATTTTTGGGAACTTAAAAAATTATAAGCGTGTAGGGCATTTTGAAAACATGGAGATTTATGGAGGAGAAAAAAGTATCAAAGAAATCTATAAAATTGCCTATAGTTTAGTGCGGCAGTTTGGTGATAATGATGATATTTTATGGCTCAAGCAAAAATATATACAAAAATATCCTAAAATTTTTCCATTTTTTGACACAGTTATTGATAAAAAATTACATGTTTTTCACACAACTTCTGTAGGAAGAATCTTTGATGCAATGGCGTGTTTATGTGAAATTTGTGATTATAATAGTTATGATTGTGAAGCACCTATTATGCTAGAGCAACACTACAAAGAAGAGATAAAAGAAAGCTACCACTTCTTGATTACCTCTAAATATGAAGTATGCATTAAACCCATGATGAAAGAAATATTAAAAGATTTAAAAAATAATGAAGCAAAAGAAAAAATCGTAAGCAAGTTTATTAACACTCTAGTCGCTATCATTTTCAAATTTGCACACATTATGCAAACAAAAACTTTAATGTTTTCAGGTGGAGTTTTTATGAATAAAGCTCTATGTGAAGCAATTATAAGAGAAAATTCCAAGCACACATTGCGTTTATTTTTTCATCAATATCTTCCTAGTAATGATAGTAATATTTCCTTAGGACAAGTGATAAGTATCACATAAAAATCTTAAAAAATTTTACTAAAAACAATATCAAAAAAACAATCCAAAAAATAAAAAGAAATTTTTAATTCAAGAAATAGTAAAAAAATTATCAAAATTGATTATAATACTTGCACCCGTTTTTGGGGGGCAAGTGTTCTGGTGTGCACCTTGGGCTTCAAACCCACAGAATGGCTAAGTGTTTAGCTGTTGAGGAGTTCGATTCTTCTGCCCTCTCGCCAAATTCAAATTTTTGACTTAATTTTTAGTGCTGCTTCATAACCTTGATTAAGTGCTATTGCAATAGATGCGCCATTTTTAGAGAGTATATCTCCAACAACAAAAATATTTTCTACGCTACTTTCAAAATCTTTTGTAATAGGCAAGCCATTTTCATCAAGTTCTAAACCACATTTTTTAAGAAAATCAAGAGGTACCGCACCACCGATTGCATACACAATCTTATCAAAACTCTCACTTGTACCATCATCATAATATACCATTGCTTTAGAATCTACATCTTCAAGTTTTTCTATATTTACACCTAGTTTTGTTTTAAGATTTTTTTGCATAGATTCTTCAAGGTTTTTTGCATTAATCTCATTAATACGATTAAACTCTTTTCGGCGATAATTTAATGTAGTATCTGTCATTTCTGCAAGAGCAGTTGCATATTCTACTGCAGAGTTACCACCACCCACAACAAGTACTTTTTCCCCTTCAGTAATACCATTAACATTATATGTGACTTTTTTTAGCAAAGTAGGGGGGATTTTGTAATCTGGTTTATTTGGCTGACCCATTTTTCCAATAGAAATCACAACAAATTTAGCATGAAAGATTTCATTATTTGTAGAGCTAATCTCAAAAATTCCGTCTTTTTTTACTACTTTTTCAATATCTGTGTTATATTTTGGCACGATTTGATATTTTTCCAAAAGAGAATCAAAAAGCGCTAAGCTTCCTTCTTTATCACCATCGCAAAAATCAATTGATCCCTTAAGATCTACAACCTGTCCTTTATAGTCTTTATCAACTCGCTTACCATCTTTATAAAACTTTCTAATTGTTGCAGAATGTTCGCTTGTTTTTTCAAACAAAATTGTATTATCAATCCCCAAAACCTTACTTTCAATACTTGTGGCAATACCCCCTGGTCCTGCGCCAATAATTGCGATATCATAAATCTTTTCCATTTTTTATTCCTTTCTAAAATTTTGTTGTTTTTTTTCTTGTTGTATTGCTTGATTTAACTCCTCAGTGCCATCAAACAAAACGATACTTTGTGTCATCTTTTTCTCATCATCAAATTGCCCTGTTTTAAGCCCCCATAAAAACACTATAAGCCCCATCAAGCCAATCAACAAAGATACAAAAAGCATAACAATCAAAAGTGTTGTATTCATATTATCGCAAAAAAAGGTAAAAATTTTTCTACACTTAAACCCAAAGCTGTAGAAAAAAGTCCTTTTTGTTTAATGATATATTTACTATGAAATCCCTCCACCATCACTGCCCCAGCTTTACCTTGCCAAAGACTAGATTCTAGATATTCTTTTAAATCAACCTTATGAAATTCTTGTAATTTTAAAATGGTCTGTGAGATATCACAAACCTCGATTTTGCTAGTTTTAAGAATCTGTGCGGTTATAATAGCAATTTCTTGTCCACTTTGTTTTTCTAGCATTTCTCTTGCTTCCTCTTTTGTCTTTGGTTTTCTCTGCATACAAGAAGACACGCTAATAACACTATCTGCTACCAATATCGCACAATCACCCCCAAGTTCTTGTGAGGCTCTTTCTAATTTATGCTTACATGCTTCATAAGCAAAAGTTTTTGGCACAATACTTGTAATACTTTCTTCATCAAAATCTATAGATACTTGCTGAAAGGCAATCTGATACTCTTGTAAAATTTTTTGTCTTGTAGGAGAATTAGATACTAAAGTTATCATGCAAAATACTTTATAGCAAATTCTCGTGCTTCTTGCAATGCTTCTTTCAAAGAAGCTTTATTTTTTCCACCTGCGGTAGCAAAATCATCACGCCCTCCGCCATTACCACCTAAAACTTGTGCTACTTTTTTTACCCACTCACCCGCTTTAATAGGTGTATTTTTACTACCAGCAACAATCTGAAGTTTTTCTTCATTAATTAATAAAATTGCAACTTTTTCATAACGATTCTTCACATCATCTACAAGTTCTTTAAGATTATCATTTTGCAAAGACTGGATAATAAGATAAGCATTATTAATTTCTTCATGTTGTAGTTGGGTATTTTTTTGAGAATTTTGTATCTGTTTTTCCAGTACTTTATTTTTTTCTTTGAGTTTTACAATACCCTGTAAAATATCTTGATTCTTTAATATTTCTTTGGCTTCTTGTTGAGTTTTTAAAATATTTTTTGCATAAAGATATCCTGCATTACCACACACAGCTTCAATACGCCTCACACCGCTTGATACGCTACTTTCCTTTGTGATAAAAAAACTACCAATTAAACCTGTATTATCAGCATGGATTCCACCACAAAGCTCACAAGATGCATCACCAAAGCTAACCACTCGCACATTATCCTCATATTTTTCACCAAATAAAGCAATTGCTCCTTGATTTTTTGCATCCTCTAGCGACATATTTTGTGTGTTTAGTGAAATTTGTTGCAAGATTAGCATATTTACTTCTTTTTCAATATCTTCAAGCTCTTCTGATGTTAATGCACGCAAAAAACTGAAATCAAAACGCAAACGATTAGATTCTACAAGACTTCCTGCTTGTGCTACTTGTGTGCCAAATTTATTTCGCAATACTGCATGTAATAAATGTGTTGCTGAATGGTGTTTAGCCACTTCCAAACGATGAGAAGAATCTACCGTTATATCCACTTCTTGCATAATTTTCAGAGGACTTAGTGTTTGAATCTGACTAATATTTAATCCAAAATATTTTTTAGTATCCAAAATATCTGCGATTTTTTTATCTTCTAAAAATATCTCTCCACAATCGCCAATTGCCCCGCCACTCTCAGGATACAAAGGAGTAATATCTAAAAGCACATATCCCATCCCATCAAGTAAATCTACACGCTCAAAATCTTGATTAAAAAGAGCCAAAATCTTACTTTTAGAAGAGATGTTTTCATATCCTACAAAGCAATTACTTCCAAATTCTTGTAAAATGTCTTTAAAATCACCCTCTTTAACACTATCTCCACTGCCTTTCCATGAAGTCTTAGCCAAATCTTTTTGTCTTTGCATAGCATCTTCAAAAACCTTAGTATCCAGAAGTAAATTTTCTTCCTTTAGCATATCAAGCGTAAGATCCAAAGGAAAACCAAAAGTATCATAAAGCTTGAAAGCAACATTTCCATCAAAAACATTTTGCTTAGCATTTTTAATGCGTTCTAATTCTGTTTTAAAAAGTTGAATTCCTTGCTCAATTGTGGTAAAAAATCTTTCTTCTTCCAATCTACATTGCTGGGCAACAAAATCTTTTTGTTCAATAAGATAAGTATAAACTCCCCCCATCTCATCGCAAACTTTTTCTACAACTTTATATAAAAATGGCTTATTTAATCCCAAAAGATAACCATGTCTTACCGCTCGTCGTAAGATTCTACGCAAAACATATCCTCGCCCTTCTTTGTCAAAATTACTCCCTTGTGCAAGTAAAAAAGCAACAGATCTTGCATGATCTGCAATTACTCTAAAACTTGCACCATCCTCATACACATAAGGTTTGTTACAAAGTTTTTCCACTTCATTAATCAAAGGCATAAAAATATGGGAATCAAAATTACTTTTTTTACCTTCTAGTAATGCACATACACGCTCAAGTCCCATTCCCGTATCAATACTAGGCTTAGGAAGAGGAGTAAGGCTACCATCGCTATGGCGCTCAAACTCCATAAAAACCAAATTCCAAATTTCTAAAAACCTATCACCATCTCCACCAAAATAATCTTCCTTATCATTAAACTCCTCACCTTGATCTACAAAAATTTCACTACAAGGTCCGCAAGGTCCCGTATCCCCCATTTGCCAAAAATTGTCCTTATCTCCCATTTTTTTAATTCTGGTAGAATCGATATATTGACACCAAATTTCAAAAGCTTCTTTATCGTTTTCATGCACACTCACATATAATCTAGACTTATCAAACCCTAAAACTTCAGTTACAAATTCCCAAGCATAGGCAATAGCATCTTTTTTGAAATAATCCCCAAAGGAAAAATTCCCAAGCATTTCAAATAAAGTGTGATGGCGTCGCGTAAAGCCTACATTTTCAAGATCATTATGTTTCCCACCAGCACGAATACAAAGTTGTGAAGAAGTTGCACGAGGGGTAGGGGGGGTAGGAACTTTTCCTGTAAAAATTTCTTTAAATTGCACCATCCCAGCATTAGTAAACAATAAAGTAGAATCATCTGGTACCAAAGGCATACTAGAGTATACCTGATGACCTTTTTGACTAAAAAATTTTAAGAATTTTTCGCGAATATCCAACATAAAAACACCCTTGAATAATTTTATATAATCATAATATAATTCTACTTATTCTACTTAAAAATACTAAAAAACAATGCTAAGAAGTAAATAAAATCAAAAAAATATTTATAGACTGATTTGCTTTTTTTGCTAGAATTCAATAAAAATTTCAAGGAGAAGTGATGTTTCTTTTTAGCGATGAAGAGTTGCAAGCGCCTGTGAAAATCAGCATCGAAAAGGTGCGACCACATTTATTGGCAGATGGTGGAGATATTACCATTCTTGGAATCAAAAATGCAACTGTCTATGTAGAATTAAAAGGTGCTTGTGTTGGATGTTCGCATTCTCATATCACCTTAAAAAATGCCATTTTACGACAATTACAAACAGATATTCATCCTGATATTAAAGTGCAGCAAGTGCAGGCAGGGGAGGATTGGAAAGAACTTGCTAAGAGGAATTAAAAATTGTCAAACAATAATCCTAAAAAACGTATTTTAATTCGCAAAGGTTTTGAATTATTTGAAATAAAACAATACAAACAATCAATGCAGTATTTTTCTGATGCTCTCTATCTTGATGAGGAAGATTTGGAGGCAAAAATTGGACTTTTTCTTACAGATATGGCAATAGAATTTCCCAATGAAGCGCATGGTTTTTATGATCTTTATCAAACAATGATAGGAACAAATCCGCGTTCTTTTCGAAAAAAAGTACAGCAAAGTATTCTGGAAGGAATTAAATCTTTTGACAATGGAATAGATAAAATTGCTGCAGTATTTTTTGATGACCAAAAAGATCTAAAAGTTGAAGAAATTGATGGAATTTTATATAAAGATTTTCAGCAAATGTGTAAGGAAAAAAATTTTAAAGAAGTTTTTGAAAATCTACTCTTTAGTTCTAAAATTATTTTTACTAAAAAAGAAGATTTTTATAGTTTTTTAAATGATTTGTTGGACAACAATCTCTCGGAGTATTGTTTACAATATATTGAAAGTATGAAAAAAGTTGTATTTTTTGATTCTGAATTAGATAAAATATTAAAAAAACTTGTAGATAGATTATGAAAATTACATACACGATTAATTTTAATCACAAAAATTATAAATTTTTAAGCGATCGCGCACAAGAAGCACAGGAAAATCAAGAAGTTTTATTTGTACAAACTCCACGAAATAAAATTTTTGCAGAGCAAATGCGCACTTTAGGATATGATATTTTGCATTACAGTGATCTAAAAAAATATTTTTCCTTCCCTAATAAAATTATTGGAATCACAGGTACAAACGGCAAGACAACAACCGCAAATCTCATCTATCACATTCTAAAGGATCTAGGTTATAAATGCGCAATGCTAGGGACACAAGGTCTTTTTTTTGATGGAAAGAGATTGAAAGAAAAAGGACTTACAACACCAACAATTTTGGAACTATATGAAGATTTAAATCTTTTAACAAAACTAGGATGTGAAGTTTTAGTTATGGAGGTAAGTTCCCATGCTATTGAACAGCAAAGAATCTATGGTTTAGAATTTGCGGCAAAAATTCTTACAAATATCACAAGTGATCATTTAGACTATCACAAGAGTCTTGAAAATTATATTGCAACCAAAAATGCTTTTTTGCAAGATGAGGGACTAAAAATTATTAACCATGATGATAAAAATGTACATTTTAACCCCAAAAATGCTTATACTTATAGTTTGCAAGATTCTGGGGCTGATTTTTGCATTAAAAATTATTTGCAAGAAAATGGAATTTCAGCGGATTTAATTATAAATCATCAATGTTATAAACTTTCTTCCCTTCTTTATGGAAAACATAATCTTTCAAATATTCTAGCTTCTTTACTTTGTATTCACAAGCTTTTTGATAGTGATATTTTAAAACTTTTAAAAAGTTTAAGGGGATTTTGTGGGGTGAGTGGTCGCATGGAAGTAGTTTATCAAAACCCCTTAATTCTTGTGGATTTTGCACACACTCACGATGGAATGGAGAAAATTTTTCAGAGTTTTGAGGATTATGAAATTAGTGTTGTATTTGGTGCAGGTGGCGATAGAGATAAAAGCAAACGCCCACTAATGGGAAAAGTAGCGCAAAAATACGCTAAAAAAATCTATATTACAAGTGATAATCCACGAAACGAAGAACCCAAAGAGATTATTCAAGATATTATACAAGGAATCAATGATACATCCCATGTAGTTTTACAAGAAGATCGCTATGAAGCAATCTTTACAGCAATTAAAAACCTAAAAAAACATGAAGTATTGCTTGTATTGGGTAAAGGGGATGAAACTTATCAAATTCTAAAGGACAAAACAATTGAATTTGATGATCGAAAAGTTATCAAAGAAATTTGTCAAAAAGTTTTTAAAACAGCAACATAGAAAATCACAAAATTATGGATACAGCTACTTTTTTTATTTTAGTATTGAAAACTATAATTTTCATATAATTTGATTTTACAAAAAACAGAAAATCAAACCCCTATGCAAAACTATATAAACCCTTATACACCAATAAAAACTAACAAATTCTTGGTAGCAATTCACCTTGCGGATAATCCAAAAACCTCATACCGCCCCATGCATTTTTTAAAATCACCCTAGCATTACTACTAGATTTTTTACAAATCTCTCCAATAATACAAGCCTCCTTGCCATCTTCATGCATATGTAAAAGTTCTAAAACCCTAATGGCATCTTTCTTAGCCACAGCAAGAATACAAGTCCCCTCATTTGCCAAAACATAAGGTTCTAACCCTAAAATTTCACAAATCCCCTGCACTTCACTACTTACAGGAATACTCTCTTCATCAATTAAAATATCCATATCACAGCTCTCACACCATTCATTTAAAACAGAGGCAATCCCTCCTCTTGTTGCATCTCGCATAGTATGAATAAGTCCATGGTTTGAAAAAACCCTTGCAAACATACTATAAAGTTGCTTACAATCACTTTTTAGCGAAGAATTAAGATTAACTTCATTCCGTGCACAAAATATGACACCACCATGCGCACCAATACTTCCACTTAAAATAATTACATCACCTTCTTGCAAATTTTGGATACTAATATCCTCTATTACCTCACCAATTGCAGTAGTATTGATAAAAAGTTTATCTACACTACCCTTTTCTACTACTTTAGTATCTGCAGAGAGAACTTTTAGCTGAGTTTTTTTTATCTCACTTCTCATAGATTCCAAAACACACTCCAAAACCTCAACTTCCAACCCCTCTTCTATAATAAAACCAATGGTGATATATCTAGGAATTGCCCCCATCATTAAAACATCATTGCTACTCCCACAAATACTTAATTTTCCAATATCTCCACCCGAAAAAAATAAAGGGTTAACCACATAAGTATCTGTACTACTAGCAAACTTTCCATTTGCCATAAATACCCCTGCATCCTCTCTTTTACTTATAAAAAATTCCCCCAAATACTTCTCAAAAACCTTTTCAATAAACTCTTGTGTTTGTATGCCACCACTACCATGTGCTAATTGTACCACTTGCATAAAACATACCTTTTTTTGATATTTTTCTGTCATAATACAAAAAAAAGAGAAAAAATGAAAAAGATATTTGGAATTTTATTTTTTTGTTTATTTTATGGATGTGGCAGTGTGTATCAAATTACACCTCTGCAAGATTTTAGTTTTGAAAATGGTAAAAAAATCATAGAATCTAATTTAAAAAATTCAAGTGTTTTACTAGAAATTGCACAAGATAATTACAATACTATAACTCCTCTTTTAGTAAAAGTTCTTGCAAAATCGCAAAATCCTATTGTTTTTGATAGCAATAATATTACTGCGTATCAAGAAGGAAAAATATTCAAAGTACTTGATTCACATCAAATCCTACATAGCAATATTAATTTTACAAACTCCTTGCGTGCTTTTAATATTCCTATTCCATCGCTACCTATAAATTATTACTACCCAAATATTTTTTATTCTCCATTTTTTGGCTTTGGATTTGGAAGAAATTATGGAATTAGCGATGATTATTTTAGAGAAATTGAATATAGTAGCAGTATTTTATTTGCACATTATCTCAAAAAAACAACTTTAAAAAACGATATTTTTTCAGGAGGATTTGTAGCAATTGTATTACAAGATGCTATTGAAGGAAAAATATATATAAAAGTGCAAATTGACAAAGAAATTCACGAGGTAGGGTTTTTTTTACAATCGCAACAAAAATAGTAGAAAAATTATATTTTTATCCCCCCCCCCCTACACATCTTAAAAAATATAGTTGTTGCATTTTCTATCTTTCTTCTTTAAACTGACCACCAACAAAATACAACGCTCACCCATTTACATAATACTTGAAAATAAACCTTATTTAAATTGCAACTTTTAAACACTTATAAAAACAATAATCCTATATTATTTATTATTTTTTAATAGGTTATGAAATAGATACTAATAAAACTTTATATAAATAGACTAAGGTTTTTTAAAAAATTAGCAATAATTTAAATAGAATGCTAAATCTATTTACTTTTTTTAGTGATAATTTGCATAAATATTTAAGACAAGGATTAAGAGAATGGGTTATAGCAAAGAAATATTGCTAGAGCAATTTATTCAAGAATATATTAAGTTAAAAGAACCCATTGGATCTGAAATGTTAAAAAACTCTCTTGAATTGAAAATTTCATCTGCTACAATTCGCAATTATTTCAAAGTTTTGATGGATGAAGGAATTTTAATTCAACCTCATATTAGTAGTGGTAGAATCCCTACACATTTTGCGATGAAAAACTATTGGCGACAAAAAATCAATATTAATAAGAATTTTAAAATTCTTGATGATAAACAGCTTTTACACCAAATTTGCAAAAAACATCAAATTTTTTTATTGCTTAAGGAAGATATTTCTCAAAAGCTCACTCAAGTGCTAAATATTGAAAATAATTTTCTTATATTAGTGTTTGAAAAAGGAAAAATTTTACTTGATTATCAAGCAAGAATGGAGAAATTCTTGCAAGAACTAATCGGATTGGATATCCAAGAAATCAAAAAAATTGCATACCAAGTGATGGCAAACACTCTTCTAAAAAAGATCAACTATTTGCAAAATGACAAAGTAACATATTTTGCTTTAGAGGTTTTAGATTCTTTTATAAGTTGTCCTTATTATCAAGACTTATTTTTTAACATTATAAAGGGTGATATTTTTGATAAATGTGCTAATGGAATTTTATTTGATCCTATTTTCCCAGAAAACTATATGGGAATCCTACATGATGGCCTACAACAAGAAAAAAATATAAAAATGCTATGTGTAGGTTATCTCACTGCAGATTATGAAACTTTTTATGAACAAATTGCAGCTTAATCTCAAATAAAGGAGTAAAAATGGAAGAAGAAAAACAAAATGATGTTGAAAACCTTGAAGAGTTAGAACAACCTCAAGAAGAAACCCAACAACAGGAGGATTATGAGCAAAAATATAATGAATTAAAAAATGAATATTTACGAGTTTTTGCAGATTTTGAAAATAGTAAAAAACGCCTAGAAAAAGATAAAACTCAGGCACTAGAATATGCTTATGAAAAATTTGCCAAAGACTTATTGCCTACTCTTGATGCACTAGACAATGCAAAACAAGCTGCAAAAGATAATGAGGCAATTTTAGAAGGAATTCACCTTATTACCGATGGATTATTAAAAACATTAGTAAAATATGGAATCGAAGAAATTCCTACTGATGGGGATTTTGATCCAAATTTGCATGATTGTATTATGCAAACACCAAATGCAGAACTTGAAGATGGAAAAATTGCTCAGGTAATGCAGAAAGGTTATATATACAAAGAAAGAATTTTGCGACCTGCAATGGTAGCAATTGTAAAAAATTAATCTCAAAATAAAGGAAAAACTATGGGAAAAGTAATAGGAATTGACTTAGGAACAACAAACTCTGCAATGGCAGTTTATGAAGGAAATGAGGCAAAGATTATTGCAAACAAAGAAGGGAAAAACACTACTCCATCGATTGTTGCATTTACAGATAAGGGTGAAATTTTAGTAGGTGAGCCTGCAAAACGCCAAGCAATCACAAACCCAGAAAAAACAATTTATTCCATCAAAAGAATAATGGGATTAATGTTTAATGAAGATAAAGCAAAAGAAGCAGAAAAAAGACTACCTTATAAAATTGTAGATAGAAATGGTGCATGTGCAATTGAAATTGCAGATAAGGTTTATACTCCTCAAGAAATCTCTGCAAAAATTTTGATGAAAATTAAAGAAGATGCAGAAAGCTATCTTGGTGAAGAAGTAACTGAAGCAGTAATCACAGTTCCTGCGTATTTTAATGATGCACAAAGAAAAGCGACAAAAGAGGCGGGAACTATTGCAGGCTTAAATGTACTTAGAATTATCAATGAACCAACTTCCGCAGCACTTGCTTATGGACTAGATAAAAAAGAAGCAGAAAAAATTATGGTTTATGACCTTGGCGGAGGAACATTTGATGTTACTGTACTTGAAACCGGTGATAGTGTTGTAGAAGTTTTAGCAACTGGTGGAGATGCATTTTTAGGTGGTGATGATTTTGATAATAGAATTATTGATTGGGCTGCTAGCGAATTTAAAAATGAGACTGGTATTGATATCAAAAGTGATGTTATGGCACTTCAAAGACTAAAAGATGCAGCTGAAAATGCAAAAAAAGAACTCTCTAGCGCACAAGAAACAGAAATTAACCTTCCATTTATCACTGCAGATGCAACAGGACCAAAACACTTAGTAAAAAAACTCACTCGTGCAAAATTTGAAAATCTTGTAGATGACCTTATCGAAGAAACTATCAAAAAAATTGATTTTGTTATTAAAGATGCAGGACTAAGTAAAAGTGATATCAGTGAAGTAGTAATGGTAGGTGGCTCCACAAGAATTCCACGTGCTCAAGAAAGAGTAAAAGAGTTTATTGGTAAAGAACTTAATAAATCTGTAAATCCTGATGAGGTTGTAGCTGTTGGTGCAGCTATTCAAGGTGGTGTTTTAAAAGGTGATGTAAAAGATGTATTACTACTTGATGTTACACCCTTAAGTCTAGGAATTGAAACTCTTGGTGGTGTAATGACAAAAGTGATTGATCGCGGAACAACTATTCCTGCTAAAAAAACACAAACCTTCTCTACTGCGGAAGACAATCAACCCGCAGTTTCTATCTCTGTCTTACAAGGTGAGAGGGAAATGGCAAAAGATAATAAATCTTTAGGTAGATTTGATCTTCAAGGAATCCCGCCAGCACCAAGAGGCGTACCACAAATCGAAGTAACTTTTGATATTGATGCTAACGGAATTCTAACTGTTAGCGCTCAAGATAAAGCAAGTGGCAAGTCTCAAGAAATCAAAATCAGTGGATCTAGTGGTCTAAGTGATAGTGAAATTGAAAAAATGGTAAAGGATGCAGAGCTTCATAAAGAAGAAGATTCTAAGAGAAAGGCAGTGATAGAATCTAGAAATATTGCAGATAGCCTTGTATATCAAACAGAAAAATCCTTAGGAGAAATGAAAGATAAACTCGATGCAAATGAGGTGAGCAATATTCAAAATGCAATCGATGCGCTTAAAGAAGTGTTAAAAGATGAAAATGCTTCAAAAGAGCAAATTGATGAAAAAGTAAAACAGCTTACAGAAGTGAGCCATAAACTTGCAGAAGCAATGTATGCAAAAGATAATAATGCAAACAATGCTAACACTAATACAAAAAAAGATGATGATGTTATTGATGCAGAAGTAGAGTAATTTTCATGGGGAGCATTAGTTCCCCATGTTTTTATGTTTATATCGATCTAACCAATTTTCTTACAAAAAAATATTGACATGAAATATCCCTTTTAAAATCTCCTCAAAATATTTCATATTTCTTAAATTTTATCTATTTCTACTTATAAAAAATCTACAAATATTTCAATATTGCTTTATTGTTTTTAGCAAGTGTTACTTTTTTTTATTTTAATATTTTAGGAATTATCTTTATTTTTTAAACACTTTTTATTACAATCATCTACTACTCTCAAGCCATAAAAACCTATCTCATATCAAATAAACATTAACAAAAAATTATTTTTTTAAAAAAATCAAAAAAAATAGTATAATTTTTTTGCAGAATATTGCAAAAGGAGAGAAAAAATGAATTTTAATCGTCGTGATTTTATCAAGAGTACTGCGGTTGCTTCTGCTGCTTCTGCGGTAGGCTTAAATATACCTAGTACTATATTAGCACAATCTAAAGACACTCAAAAAACATGGAAATGGGATAAGGCTGTCTGCAGATTCTGTGGGACAGGATGTGGAATTATGGTAGCTACAAAAGATGGTTCGATTGTAGCAGTAAAAGGAGATCCTGAAGCACCCGTAAATCGAGGAATTAACTGTATTAAAGGATATTTTTGTGCAAAAATTATGTATGGAGAGGATCGCTTAACACAACCTCTTCTTAGGGTGAATGCAAAAGGCGAATTTGACAAAAAAGGAAAATTTGCTCCAGTAAGTTGGAAAAGAGCTTTTGATGAAATGGAAAAGCAATTTAGAAAAACTTATGATACATTAGGTCCAAAAGGTGTTGCACTAATGGCAAGTGGTCAATATACAATTCCAGAAGGCTATGCTGCACTTAAACTTATGAAAGCAGGTTTTAGATCCAATAACATTGATCCTAATGCAAGGCATTGTATGGCAAGTGCTGTTGTAGGATTTATGCAAACTTTTGGAATTGATGAGCCTGCTGGGTGTTATGATGATATTGAACTTACAGATACTATTGTTACTTGGGGAGCAAATATGGCAGAAATGCATCCCATACTCTGGAGTCGTGTTACCGATAGAAAACTCACAAATACAGAAAGAGTAAAAATTATTAACCTCTCTACCTATACAAATAGAACTTCTGATATTGCTGATATTGAAATTATTTTTAAACCCAATACAGATTTGGCAATATGGAATTTTATTGCCAGAGAAATTGTATATAATAGACCAGAAAGCATTGATCAAGAATTTATCAAGGAATATTGCACTTTTAGTACAGGATATGTAAATATTGGATATGGAATGCGTGAAGACATTAATCATAAAAAATTCCTTCCTAGCGAAAAAGACACAGCAGCTAAACAAAAAAGCAAAATTCTAAGTGAAAATGAAGGAATCACGCTTCAATATCTAGGACTAAAAGCTGGTGATAATCTAGAGATGGATAAGAGTAAACAAGCTGATGCGCATTGGGAAATTAGTTTTGAAGATTTTAAAAAAGCTTTAGAACCCTATACTTTAGATTTTGTCGCAAAACTAGCAAAGGGCGATGATTTAGAAGATCTAGAAAAATTCAAAGAAAAACTCCAACAACTTGCAAACTACTATATTGAAAAAGATAGAAAAATTGTTAGTTTTTGGACAATGGGATTTAATCAACACCAAAGAGGAAGTTGGGTTAATGAGCAAAGTTATATGGTACATATGCTCCTTGGCAAACAAGCCAAACCAGGAAGTGGTGCATTTTCTCTAACTGGTCAGCCTAGTGCTTGTGGAACTGCTAGAGAAGTAGGAACATTTTCTCATCGTCTCCCCGCAGATATGGTTGTGAATAATCCAAAACATAGAGAAATTACAGAAAAAATTTGGAATATTCCCGCAGGTACAATAGGAGCAAAACCAGGTCTCCCCTATCTTGATATCATGCGTGCATTAGAAGATGGAAAAGTAAAATGGCTTTGGGTAGCCGTTAATAATCCTTGGCAAAACACAGCCAATGCAAATCATTGGATCAAGGCCGCTAGAGAAATGGATAATTTTATTGTAGTAAGTGATTGCTATCCTGGAATCACAGCAAAAATTGCAGATCTTATTTTACCTAGTGCAATGATTTATGAAAAATGGGGTGCGTATGGAAATGCTGAGAGAAGAACACAACACTGGAAACAGCAAGTACTACCACAGGGTCATGCAATGAGTGATAGTTGGCAGATATTAGAATTTGCAAAACGCTTTAAAATCAAAGATGTATGGGGTAAGGATTATGCAGATCTTGAACTAAAAAATGTCTTAGATAAAGCAAAGCAAATGGGATATAAAGAAAGCGATACGCTTTTTGATGTTTTATTTGCAAATAAAAATGCAAGAAAATTTGATTTAAAAGAAGCACTTCTAAAAGATAAGCCATTAAACTCTGAAGTATTTGGTGATACAAGAAGAGTGCAAGGTAGCGATGGTAAAGAATTTGAGGGATATGGATTCTTTATACAAAAATATCTCTGGGAAGAATATCGTTTATTTGGTACAGGTCATGGACATGATCTCGCAGAATTTGATGTATATCACAAAGTAAGAGGTTTGCGTTGGCCAGTAGTAGATGGCAAAGAAACACAATGGAGATTTAATGCAAAATACGATCCTTATGCAAGAAAATATGCTAATGGAAAAGAATTTGCTTTCTATGGAAATAAGGAAGCAAAACTTTCTCAAGGGGATTTAAAAGCACCGAATAATGAGAAAAAATCCATTAACAATCGTGCAAAAATCTTTTTCCGCCCATATATGGATCCTTGCGAAATGCCAGACAAAAATTATCCGATGTGGCTTTGCACAGGGAGGGTTTTGGAACATTGGCATAGTGGCACCATGACAATGCGAGTACCTGAGCTCTATCGCGCAGTTCCTGAAGCACTTTGCTATATGAGTGAAGTAGATGCAAAAGAAAATAATTTTAAACACGGAGATTTAGTGTGGGTAGAATCCAGAAGAGGAAAAGTAAAGGCAAAAGTAGAGATCAATGGTAGAAATAGACCACCAAAAGGGCTTATTTATGTACCTTGGTTTGATGAAAATGTTTATATTAATAAAGTTTGTCTTGATGCAACTTGTCCAATTTCAAAGCAAACAGATTTTAAAAAATGTGCTGTAAAGGTTTATAAGGCATAATCGATGAATCCACAACGCAGAAGGACGCTTAAATCTATTACGCAAATAATGGGATTAGTTTCTTTTGGAGGGCTAATTTGGAGTGCATATCTTGCTGAAGCAAAAGATAACACTCAAATGCTTTTTCCGCCCGCTGCAAGAGATAATTTTCTTAGCACCTGTATTAAATGTGGATTGTGCGTAGAGGCATGTCCTTATTACACACTTAAACTCTCAAGCTCAGGAATAAAGGGAATACCCTTTTTTACTCCTAGAGATATTCCTTGTTTTATGTGTGAGGATGTCCCATGTGTAGTAGCTTGTCCAACAAGTGCACTAGATAAAAATTTATTGCTCACAAACAACAAGCTTGATATTACAAAAGCACGAATGGGAGTGGCGGTAGTTGATACATTTAATTGTATTGCATATGCAGGGATTCAATGTGATGCTTGCTATCGTGCCTGTCCTTTGATAGATAAAGCAATTTATCTTGAATATAAATCCAATACAAGAACAGGAAAACATGCATTACTTTTGCCTATTGTGGCTAATGATATTTGTACAGGTTGTGGCAAATGTGAAAAAGCATGTGTCACAGAAATTGCATCTATCAAAGTATTAAAACATGATCAAGTGCTAGGAAAAATGGGAACTAACTATATCAAGGGTTGGGATAAAAAAGATGAAGAAAGGCTAGAAACCGCAGAACCTCAAAAGAAAAAAGATTCTAAAAATCATGCACTAGATTATCTTAATGAGGAATCTTTATGAAAAATTATTACATAAAAAATCGTTTTTTAATTTTAAGGAGATTTACACAACTTGGTATTTTATTGTTATTTTTTCTAAGTAATTGTTCCTTGATTACTATCAACAATAAAGAACATCTCATCTTCCAAGGAAATCTAGAAAGCTTTACAAAAAATGAGAGAAATCTCGCGATTGCAAATACAAAAACAGAGCTTATTGCACCTCCAATTCTGATGGGAAATCTTAGTGGTTCAAAAATTTTAGATTTTTTACCAATGAGTGACCCTCTTGTTTTTTTACAAGTTTTTTTTGCTGGTGGAGCAATTAGCTTAGATCTTTTTTTAGGATTCTTAGTAATTGTTTTTATTTATGGAATTTTTTTAGGTAGAGGATTTTGTGCTTTTGTCTGTCCAATCAATCTTATTACTGATTTAGCAAACTTTCTTAGAAGAAAGTTAAAAATTGAAAACATTCGTTTTGTTGTTTTTTCCAGACAAACAAAATTTGCTATTTTAGCACTAAGCCTTTTTTTATCATTTTTATTTGGAATCCTCGCTTGGGAAAGCATTAGCCCAATATCCATGTTGCATCGTGGAGTTGTTTTTGGAATGGGTATGGGATTTTTTGGTATTTTAGCAGTCTTTTTATTTGATCTATTTATGCTAAAAAATGGTTTTTGCGGACATTTATGTCCACTTGGTGCGACTTATAGCATTATAGGAGCAAAATCTTTATTAAAAGTACAATACGATCTTGATAAATGCACAAAATGCATGAATTGCGTGCGTATTTGCCCAGAAAATCAAGTCTTAGACCTTATTGGAAAACATAGTGGTTTTGTTAATAAAATTGCCTGTATTAAATGCGGTCGCTGTATAGAAGCTTGCGATGATGATGCATTACATTTTAATTTACTAAATTTTAAAACAAAAAAGGAGAAAAAATGAAAAAAATAATTTCAGTGGGTCTTATTACCCTTTTTGGTATGAGTTCTTATCTCTTGGCAGATAAAAAACTTGATGAAACAGAGCTTGGATTAAGAAAAGCTCCTTTAAATGATGAAAACAAGGTACAATTGCAAAACTTTATTTTTGGAACAGGGTCTGCAGGAGAAAGTCAAAAAATTGAACGCGCATATGAAAATGCCCCTCCAATGATTCCTCATGATATTGAAGGCATGACACCTATTACACAAGAAGATAATGCATGTCTAGGATGTCATTCTCCAAAAATCGCAGAAAGTATTGGTGCAACTCCTCTTCCAAAATCTCACACTTATGACCTAAGAAATCATAAAGAAATAACAGAAGGTATTGCAGAACAAAGATATAATTGCACCCAGTGTCATGTCCCACAAGCACAAACAAAACCCCTAGTAGAAAATAATTTTAAACCAGATTTTAGAGATGAGGATAAAAAACATCGCTCTAATCTTTTAGATGTAATCAATCAAGGTGTCCAATGAAAAAAATAGACACCACCCCTACAGGGGTAAATCTCTCAAGACGCAATCTTTTGAAGTTTTCAAAAAATACATCATCTTTGGATACACAAACAAGAAAAATTGCTACAATTAATCCACTTTCTTGTCTTGCTTATCATAAAATTATTTGTTATAGCTGCAAGGATATTTGCAAAGAACACATCTCTTTTCAAGGTTTGTTTTTTCCAGAAATTCTTCCTAGTTGTGATGGTTGTGAAAAATGTCTTCATCTTTGCCCGCAAAATGCTATCATACTCAAAGAGATTCAAACATGAGAAATATTATTTTTACTTTTTTCTTTTGCCTTGGCAATCTTTTTGCCACATCTCTAAAACCTAATTTTACACTCCAAACACAGGCAGAAATTTCATCTCTACAACTTACTAAAAATAAGCTTTATGCATCCACAATTCATGGTAGTGTGGAAATTTATACATTATACCCTAAGCCCATACTTGAAAAAATCATAAAATTACCAAAAATTCAAGATTTATTCAACAATTCTTATGCGCCAAAAATTTTTCATATAAATAGTAATGAAAATGAAGAAATTCTTATCGTCTCTGCAAATCACAATGGCACAAGAAATCTTAACCTTTTTAAAAATAAAAAAATTACTCTTCTATTGGAAAATCTAAACATAGAAAAAGCTTTATGGTTAAATTCTCATCAAATCTTAATTGGATTATTAAGCCATGAAATCTTATTATTTGATCTTGAAAAGAAAAAAATCATCTATCAAAGACAACTCTCCCAATCAAGCCTAAGCGACATGGTTTTAAACCCTTCAAAATCACTACTATTTACCACAGGAGAATCTGGTATTACATATGCAATCAATCCTTATAATGGAAGATTGCTAAACACCTTTGATGCTATTAATAAAGATAAAGTCTACCAAATAGCCACTACTGATAATATCCTTATTACAGGAGGACAAGATAGACAGGTAGGAATCTATCATTTTGGTAGTAATGCAAATTTACAGCAAATTTCAAGCATAAAAAATAATTTTTTAATTTATGCTGTTGGCATTGCACAAAATGGAAAAAATTTTGCATACCTAAAAAATGAAAATGGAGAAATTGCCCTTATTAATATGCAAAATAAAAAAGAGTTTTTAACCCTAACAAATCTTAATGCTATTGCAAATACAATCCTCTTTTACAATGATTTTATAATCGTTGGATGTGACAATCGCTTTATTTATTTTTTTAATACAAAGGAGAAAGTATGAATATTTCAAGCATTATTATTAAAGCAAAACAAGAAAAATGGGAGGAAATTCTTCTAGCAATCAATGCAATCGCAAATGCCGAAGTAGCATTACATGAAAAAGATAAGAGCATTATCATTGCAACCATTGAAGCAAATGACACACAAGAAGAAATACAAATTCTTCAAAAAATACAAAAAATTCACGGAATTTTAAGTGCAGATATGCATCTAACCTATAGTGAAAGTGATTTAAAAGATTGCAAAATGCAGGCCGATAAAATCGCTGAATTAATCGACACAACTCCTATAGAATCTATGCACTACAGCGGAGATATAAAAAAATTTTTAAAATAAAAATATAAAGTTAAGAAAAATAAAAATGAAGCAAGGGTTTCCCCTTGCTATACAGTAGATACTAGAGAGATTATTGCATTACTGGAATGCTTCCATCTCTAAGATCTGCACCAATTTCTTCTCTTTTTACGCTACCAGAATCGCTCCATACAATGCAGCCATCTGTAGGACAAGCACTAGCGCATGCAGGTGCATCATTATGACCAACACACTCTACGCACTTATCGGAATATACATAATAAATACCTTCACCTGTTGGATTATCATCATCGTCTACAATTGCACTAACAGGGCATTCATCAATACAAGAACCACAAGATATACAAATATCTGTAATTTTTACTGCCATTTTTCAATCCTTATGTTTTTTTTGGTCTATTAAACCTATAGATAAGTATAAAACAATTATTATAAAAATAACTTTAATGAGAATAAATTATTTTAAAAAATCTCTAATTGCTGCAACCTTATCAATTTTCTCCCAACCAAATTCTGGTAATTCTCGACCAAAATGCCCATAATTTGATGTTTTTCTATAAATTGGTTTTAAAAGATCTAAGCTTTCGATAATTCCTTTTGGCGTAAGTTTAAAAATCTCTCGCACGCAAGTCTCAATCTTCTTAGAATCATAGGATGAAGTCCCATGCGTATCCACAAAAATTGAAACAGGTTCAACAACTCCAATTGCATATGCAAGTTGCACGCTTGCTTTTTCACAAACCCCACTTGCAACTAAATTTTTTGCCACATATCTTGCCGCATAAGCCGCACTCCTATCTACCTTACTAGGATCTTTTCCGCTAAATGCACCTCCACCATGCGGACAACTTCCACCATATGTATCCACAATGATTTTTCTACCTGTAAGTCCAGCATCGCCTTGTGGACCACCAATAACAAAATTTCCTGTTGGGTTAATATGATATTTAATATTGCTATGCAAATATTGTTTTGGCAATATTTTTTGTACTACTTCTTCAATCACAGATTCCTTAATCACTTGCTGACTAACTTCTGGATTATGTTGCGTTGAAATAACAATCGTATCAATTGCTACTGGTTTATTATTTTCATAACGCACCGTAACTTGAGCCTTGCCATCTGGACGCAAAAAAGGTAAAGTTCCATCCTTTCTTTTTAAAGCAAGATTTGAAGTGATTTGATGAGAAAGCCATAAAGGCAATGGCATTAAAACATCTGTTTCTTTACATGCATAACCAAACATCAACCCTTGATCTCCAGCGCCAATCTCTCCATCTGCTCGATCCACACCTTGATTAATATCTGGACTTTGCTCCCCTATCCCATTTAATACAGCCGCACTTTTATAATCAAAACCATAATCTGCATTGACATAACCAATATCTTTTACCACTTCTCTTACTACATCTTGAATAGGCACATAAGTTGTAGTTTTTAACTCACCTGCTACAATACAAAATCCATTAGACACTAAAGTCTCACATGCTACACGTGCCTTAGGATCTCTTTCTATAATATAATCTAATACCGTATCACTAATTTGATCAGCCATTTTATCCGGATGTCCTTCTGTTACAGATTCTGATGTAAATAAAAAATTATTTTTCATAAACTCACCTTGTATTTTTTAGTTTTTCTGTGGAATAATAACACTACTTTAGCAAATAGAATATATTTTCAAACTCATATTGTATTTTTATAATTTTAGTTCGAATCTATACCTTAAACATATGACAAAATTAATTAAAAAAACGATTAATGATACTTTAAAATTTTCCTATCAAAACAATTAAAAACCATAAGGTTTTTTTCTCATTAACCCATAATTAACTTTTTAAAAATTATAATTCAAACGATAATTTTTATCGTTATCATTAACTTTTTTTAATAAGGGGAAACTATGTTAGTAACAAAAAAAGCGCCTGATTTTATCGCGCCAGCAGTATTAGCAAATAATGAAATTGTAGAAAATTTCGAGTTGTCAAAAAATTTAGGCAAGAATGGTGCTGTTCTTTTCTTTTGGCCAAAAGATTTTACTTTTGTATGCCCATCTGAAATTCTTGCAATGGATCACAGAGTAAAAGAATTTGAAGCAAAGGGATTTAATGTAATTGGTGTATCTATTGATTCTGAGCAAGTGCATTTTGCATGGAAAAATACTCCAGTAGAAAATGGTGGTATTGGTAAAGTAAGCTTCCCAATGGTAGCAGATATTACTAAGCAAATCTCAAGAGACTATGATGTATTATTTAATAGTGCAGTAGCTTTAAGAGGTTCTTTCTTAATTGATAGAAATCAAATTGTTCGCCATGCAGTAATCAATGATTTACCACTTGGTAGAGAAATGGATGAAATGCTAAGAATGTGTGATGCTCTACTTTTCTTTGAAGAAAATGGTGAAGTTTGTCCTGCTGGATGGAGAAAAGGTCAAAAAGGTATGAAAGCAACTGCTGAAGGTGTTGCAGAATATTTAAAAGAAAATCACAGCAAACTATAATGCTAATTGCTATAAGGGAATCCCCTTATAGCACCCTCTCCTCTTCAGTTTTTATTTATACCTTTTTAAGAAAAGAAGTTTTTAGCACAATAACGCCATGTTTATCAACTTTTCCTTCAATTTCACCCTCTTTATCGGTAAGACGAATGTTCTTTACAATAACTCCTCTTTTTAGCGTACTAGACGAACCCTTTAATTTTAAATCCTTGATAATTTGCACACTATCTCCCATTTGCAATTCTACCCCATTACTATCTTTAAACATTTTTACTCCCTAGTCTATGATATTCGATTTTTCTTGGCAATAATAATTTATTGTCTGTATATTTTACCCACATTAACTTAAGAATATAAATTTTACCAGAAATCATCCGTGCAAAAGGATAAACTTTGTAATAACTTTGTTGATGCATCTTTTCAGATTCTTTGAAAAATGCTTTGATCTGCACCCCTTTAATCTCTTGCAAATTTTTTGTATTTTCAAAAATACTAATAGCAACTTGTGGATTTTTTTTTGCAAGCTCTATATGTCTGCTTTTTTCATCACTTTTAAAAATCAAAACCTCCTCTTCTTCCTCAAAAATATAAAAACAATTAGCCGTATAAACGCCACCATCTTCATCTCGTATCCCTAAGGAAAAAATATGAGATGACGCAATAAAATCCTTTATTCTTTTATCCATAAAATTCCCACATTATTTTTTATATTCTACAAAAATCAAGGATAAAAAACAATTTTATACAATCTTTATTTTTTCACCAACAAAGCCAACTGCGCACTATTAGTTTGTGATACAATACACAATTATTTTATACAAAAGAGCTAGAAATGTTAAGATTTTTTGTAGGTATAATATTTGGAATCACTTATATCTATGCAGCAGGATGGAGTATTGTTGGAGATACTTTCACTGAAGAGCGAGGTAAATGTGAATTTGACTTTTGGTTGCACACAGCTTATACATCTCAAAATTTAGGATTCTATACAGACTGCGTCATCTCTCCGAGCACTTCTTTGCAAATTGCTAGCAACACTTCTAGCCAAAGTATTGAGAATCAAGCATTTATTGAACTTGAACAATCTTTCTATACCACCAAAGATCGTTTTTTTAATATAGGTATGATCTTAGGTGATGGTATCAGTAAAAATAAAATTTTTCAAAACAATCTTTACGCTTATATTCCTATTAGTTTTAATTGGCTTGATGAAAAACTACGCACCACATTAAATCTAGGAATTGCAAGCAATCAAAATTTTCAAGAACAATTTTTTACCTTTAGCGGAAGTATTAGTGGTAATCTCACCGAAAAAATATGGCTTGTAGGAGAATTTAGTCTTGCTAGTCAAGAAAAAGTTTCTTTAGATTCTTCATTTTATCAAGTTGGTGCCTCATTTTTAATCTACAAAGATTCGGTTAGTCTGGATATTGCCTATCTTAACGCCTTTGATCATGCACATTTTGGATCTATAAAAATTGGAATAGCATTTTATACAAAAATTTTTTAATTACAATACCATTATTCCCCTTCACTAAAAACACAAAGATTATTAATTTTCTTGCAATTCTTCTTTATTTTCTTGCAAATAACACAATAAATCTTTGCGTATATTTTTTAACCTCCCCTCAATCACTAAAAATAAAATTTTTTGTAAAATCTCCTTGCGCTTATGATTAGGAAAAACCAAAACATCTTTGCCATCAATCTCTAATTGCCCCAAAGAAAATACTTCATTATTTTTAAAAATCTCATTAAAATAATAGCTTTTTTGTAAATCTGACTCCAAAAAAACCTTAATCCATTCAATCTGATAATTTGCAAGCATTTTTTTTATCGCAATCTTATCTGTAAATAACTCTTTTTTTTGCCACTGCATAAACTGCAAAATCTGAGATTTATCTTTTTTACTATAGCTTAATTTTTCTAATTTTTTTCCATCTTCTAAAAGGATTGCGGCACGATGCAAAGGATTTTGAGGCAATTTTACATCAAAATCCATTTCTTCTCCAAAATAAATTTCAAAAATCTGCACAAATTCTTTTAATGCAAAAATAGGCTCTCTAGCCCCTAAAATCTTTTCCCATTCATTCTGGATTCTTTCTTTAGAAATATGATGTAAAAGTGGCGCATTTTTTAACATTGATTCTTTAGTTTTCTCTTCTACTTCTAAACCAAAACGAGCACAAAATCCCACTCCTCTCAAGATTCGCAAAGAATCTTCACCAAATCTCTCATCTGGCACCCCAATAGTGCGTAAAATTTTATTTTTTAAATCAAATCGCCCTCCAACATGATCAATAATTCCAAAATCCGGATGCCATGCCAAAGCATTAATGCTAAAATCTCTACGCAAAACATCTTCTTTTAAGGTCTTAGAAAAAAGAATAAAATTTGGTCGCCTAAAGTCCTTATATCCCCCTTCCTTTCTAAAAGTTGTAATCTCAAAAACCTGTTTTTCTAAAACAACTCCGATAGTGCCAAACCTAATCCCTACATCTAAAGTTTTTATACCATAGGAAGTAAAAACTTGTAACATTTCTTGTGGTGTGGCACTAGTTGTAAAGTCATAATCCTTAGGAATATTTCCAAGCAACAAATCCCTTACACATCCACCAATAAGGTAAATTTCATACCCTCTTAAAATATCAAAAATTTGAAAAATTGCTTGAGGAAGATTTTGGAATCTTTCTTGTAGCTGCATAATATTTTTGAAAAACCCCTGTTTTTTTGTATTATATCAGAAATTTTTTTTGAGAAAAAAGGATGATTATGGAAAAATGCCTTGTAATTTTTAGTGGTGGGCAAGATAGCACAACATTAGCACAATGGGCAAAAAAAAATTTTGATTCTGTGTCCTTATTAGGTTTTTTTTACCATCAAAAACATCAAATTGAACTAGAACAAGCCAAGATTATTGCTAAAAAATTAAATCTGGATTTTCAAATTATTCATCTTGATTTTTTTAATTCAATTTGCGATTCTGCATTATTTTCAAATACTATTTCAAATGTCAATGATGCCCACAAAACCCATCATAATCTCCCTGCATCATTTGTGCCAAATCGTAATGCAATGTTTCTTACAATCGCGCATTCTCTAGCACAAAAAATTCATGCAAACCACCTTGCAATAGGCGTATCAGAAGAAGATTATAGTGGATATCCTGATTGTCGTCTTGATTTTATACAAGCCATAGAAAAATCTCTCAATCTTGGCGCACAAACTCAAATACAAATCCACACACCATTTATTAAAATGACGAAAGCACAGGAATTTGCCCTAGCGCAAGAGTTGGGAATCTTAGAAATCATCTTAAAAGATACGCATACTTGCTATGAAGGAATACGCGATACATTGCATAATTGGGGATATGGTTGTGGAAAATGCAATGCCTGTATCCTTAGAAAAAATGCTTATGAAAAATTTTTATCTAAAGATTATTAGGATATAATCAAAATAAAAAACCATAATTACTATAATTTATAATCATTAAGGAAAAAAATGGATTTTAATAATATTTTAATGTTAGCTCCACTTGCTGGTTACACAGATCTTCCTTTTAGAAGTGTGGTAAAACAATTTGGTGCTGATATTACAGTAAGCGAGATGATTAGCTCACATGCACTTGTGTATTCCAATGAAAAAACACTTAAAATGATAGAGAAATCTCCTGATGAAAAACCCTATGCTGTGCAAATTTCTGGCTCAAAAATTGAAATTATAAAACAGGCGATAGAAAAACTAAATTTAGTAGATGGTATTGATATAATAGATTTTAATTGTGGATGCCCTGCACCAAAAGTCGCAAATCATGGCAATGGAAGCGGATTATTAAAGAATCTACCTCTACTTGTAAAACTTCTTAATACAATCAAGGAAACAAGCAACAAACCCTATAGTAGCGTTAAAGTACGCTTAGGTTTTGATCAAAAAATCCCTTTAGAAATTGCGCATGCACTAAAAGATGCTAATATAGATTATGTCGTTGTACACGGAAGAACTCGTACTGATGGATACAAAAAAGATAAAATCGATTATGAAAGCATTGCAAAAATTAAGAGTATTTTATCAATACCTGTAATTGCAAATGGGGAAATTACAGACTATCAAGTCGCACAAAAAGTACTCAATGAAACTGGTGCAAATGGACTTATGATCGGAAGAGCTGCAATTAGTTCGCCTTGGATTTTTTGGCAAATCAAAAACAAAACAAATGAAATCCCTCCTATTGTAAAAAAAGAGTTGGTATTAAAACATTTTGATGCTATGGTAAAATTTTATGGAGATAGAGGTGTTATTATGTTTAGAAAAAATCTTCATGCCTATGCAAAAGGGCATAGCGAAGCTACACAATATCGCGATCAGGTTAATCGCATTACTGATAAAAATATCATGCGTCAAGGAATCCAAGATTTTTTTAGCACTAATGCACTTATTGAACAAGATTTTCCACAACTTGTAACACTTAATAAAAAAAGTTCTTAAAAATGAAAAAGATTTTTTTATCCCTTTTGTATTTATGTGCTCTTCAAGCTGTAGAAAACCGTATTTTTACGGGTATAGGTTTTATTTTACCAACTACACTCAAAACAAGTTTTTCTCAAGTTGTTACCAAAGAGATAAATTCTTGCCCCGATAGTGTTTGTATAGGAGGAAAATCTAGTGCAAATTATCAAGGCAAAACTGCAAAAAATTCAGTTGGAATACGCTTTATTCTAGGTAATGAAACTTCCTTTGACCATCTAAAAATCTCAGGAATGCGATTTTATGGAACCATGGAAATCTCTCAAGCATCACTAGGTAAGCGTAATAGTAAAATCATCACAGAAGAAGCAAGAGATAAACAATATCAAACAATTACAAATAACAACAGCAATACTCCTGTAATTAAAAATGTTGATATGCTTAGCCCACGCACCCAACAAGATTTTCTTTTTTCCAATGCTTTGATGACTACCTTTAGCCTTAATCTTGATTTTTTTGCAAATCTCCCTATAAGCTATTTTATAAAAAAATATGTCAAAGAAGATTTCCCTTTTCTCTTTAATCTTGGAGTTTTTGCAGGTTTTGGAGCAGAAATTAGTCTCCTCAAAAGTCCTTACTGGATTAATGAAACTCTATATTCCAACCAAACAAAACCATTTTATGCATCTGGAAATGGTTTATTTATCAATCTTGGAGGACATCTTTATCTTACAAAAAAAGATCGCATAGAATTTAGTGTAAAATTACCATTTTATCAACTTTCTCACGAAGAATGGAATAACTATACAAAGCCGGGAGATAATATTTGGCAAGAGCAAACATTGCGACAAACTTTCCATATCAATAAAAAACCTGAATTTAAAATTTCCTATATTATGTATTTTTGATTTTTATTTAAAACTTAGGCTTTTATTTTTCTAAAACCAATCTCTTATCCTTGAGACGATAAACATAATCACACTCTCTAGCCAATGCTTCATCATGTGTTGCCAAAACAAGTGCGGTATTTGTTTTTTTAACATATTCAAAAATGACAGACATAACATTTTTTGCAGTATCATGATCCAAATTCCCTGTAGGTTCATCTGCAAAAATAATTTTTGGCTGTTTGCCTAAAACCCTAGCAATTGATACTCTTTGTTGTTGTCCTCCACTTAATGTACCTACATTTTGCTTCAAAATATGATCAATTCCAAAAGATTCTAAAAGAGATTTTTCAAGATGTGTGTTTGTTAAGAGATTTCCAATTTTTAAATTTTCCATTGCACTAAATCCCTTAAAAAGATAATGAGATTGAAAAATAATACCAATTTCATAGCGTCTAATTTTAAGCAATTTTTCTTGACTTAGCGAATAAATATCTTGATAATTTAAAAGATCTATCACACCATTATCTGGTTTTAGCATTGTTGAGAGATGACTTAAAATTGTTGATTTTCCGCTACCACTTACTCCTAAAATTGCTAAACTTTGCCCATAATCTAAAGAAAAATTTACATCATCATAAAGCATAGTTTCAAAACTATGTCTAAGAGATTTAAGCGTTAAAATCATTGTTTTATCCTTGAAAATAAAGTAGGAAAAATAATCATGGAATTAGAAAAATTTGCACTATGAAAAATTATGCTTCCATGTTTTCTTGCGCGATACTTTAGCAAAATTTGCTGAAAATAAGGCTCAATACTTGGAAAAAACCAAGCATTGTTACTGATCATAATGAGATATTTTGGATTACCTTGATAAAGCAGAGAAGAAGTTCCCTCATAGCAAATTGCATTTCTAAATTTTTGATTCTTAAGAATAAAATCTCTGGGAATCTGAGCAGATTCCAACCCTTCTTGTGCACCAAAAAATATTTTATAAAAATATTTTGCTAAAAAATCTGGCAATGGGATACGCTCACCAAATGGTGCCAATACAACTTTGTCAATAATCTCTACTTTATTATCAGTAAAAATATAGGTGCTATTATAACTTTTGTGATTTTCCAGTCGCATTCCACCAGTAATAATAACAATATCTTTGCTTAGATTCTTCAAGGCCTCCAGGATATAAGGTTGCATATTTAACGCCATTGGAAAAGCTGTTTCTGGTAATACAATTACTTCTTTTTTTTCTTTTTTAGCCTGATAGATTTTTTCAAAATTTTGCGCAATAATAGAATCGATAAAATCCCTATCCCAACGCGCATCTTGAGGAATATTTGTAGAACTTAAAGAAATTTTAAAAGGAATTTGATATTCTGTAAAAAAATTAGTATTAAAAATTGCTAAAACCAACAATAATCCAGCAAAGAAAAATTTTTTTATCGTAAAGTTTGCCAAAACAATCCCCGCAAGCAAAATACACAAAAAACTAAAATTATCTACACCAAAAATACTATATGCAAAAAAAGATTGTGGCAAAAACCAATCAAAATAAAAAGGATGCACATAACCAAGAAAATAAAGCATTATTGCTCTAAAAAAAAGATTTTCAACCCATAAAGTCAACCCTAAAATCCCCGCATAAATCAAAGCAACCCCAACACTCACAAAAGGCATTAAAAAAGGATAAGGGGAATAAAAAAAACTAAATCCTATCCAGTAAAATAGCAAGATTCCAACAAAAAATCCAAAATTAAATCTCATTTTTTTTGGAATCTTTAAAAACACTACAATACTAAAAATAGCAAAAATACTATTGCAAGCAATATAAATTTTTTCATATTCCAAAGAAAGTAAAAAAGCTCCACTTAAAATCGGTAAGCAAAAAAACAAAGCGAATAAAAAAGCTTGTAGATTTTTTACCCAAAAACTTATACGCAAATTCACCCCAAAACTCCACAAAGTCAAATATTTTTTGGTAGAATAGCACAAGTTTTTGTTTTGCACAATATTTAGTTTTACAGGCAGGGTAATGAATTATATTGACATTGTAATTTTAGTAATCATACTTTTGATAAGTTACAAAGGATTTTTTGACGGATTTATTCATGAGATTTCAGCACTCATAGGAATTGTTGCAGGAATATTTTTTGCTTCAAGATTGGCAAGCGACATGGCTATATTTTTCAATAGCCATGTCTATAATATACAAAGCCCATCTATCTCCATTATTTTAGGCTTCTTAATTGTTTTGGCATTTTTTTGGATTGGAATGTTAGCAATTGGTTTTGTTGTTTCAAAGTTCGTAAAATCTACTGGTCTTGGTTTCTTGGATCGTATACTAGGGTATCTATTTTCTTGCGTTAAGGTTTTTTGCCTTTTTTCTTTCATTATTTATGGAATTGTACAAATTAAATTTATCCAAGAAATTGATCTTGTAAAAACATTACCGAACAAAAGTAAGGTTTATAACGCAATGTTAGACACTGCAAAAATTATTATAAGTTTTGATAGTAAAGAAAAAATTATGCAAAAACTTGAAAAATTGTCACCTGAAGCATCAAAACAAATCAAAGATGGGGCACAACAAATACAAGAAACCATACCATCAATCATCAATCCCTCAAAATAGGAGAACTTATGTTTAGCAATCAATATATTCAACAACGATTAAGCAAAGCACAAATCTTACGAGATCATCAAAAAAATCCCTACGATAATCAAAGTAAAAAAACTATCACAAATATAGAGTTTATTCAAAAATTCTCTTATCTTAAAGATCAAGAAAACAACAAATTATTAGAACAAAAATTCTATGTCACAGGACGTGTAAAACTTTTAAGAATGATGGGTAAGGCATGCTTTATCAACATTGAGGATTCCAATGCAAGTATACAAATTTATGCTTCACAAAATGATTTACAAAATGATTTTGAACTCCTAAAAAAGACTTTAGAAGTTGGAGATTTTATTAATGTTTATGGCTATCCATTTGTAACTAAAACTGGCGAACTCAGTCTACATGCCCTAGAATACAGACTTCTTACAAAAGCAATAGTACCATTGCCAGAAAAATTCCATGGTCTCACAGATATAGAATTACGCTATAGACAACGCTATGTAGATTTAATTATGAATAAAGAAGTCAAAGAAACTTTTATTTTGCGTAGTAAAATTATCTCACATATTAGAAAATTTTTTGAATCTAAAGGATTTTTAGAAGTAGAAACCCCTATGCTTCATCCTATCCCCGGTGGTGCAAATGCAAGACCTTTTATTACCCACCACAATGCATTAGATGTTGATAGATATCTGCGTATTGCTCCAGAACTTTATTTAAAACGCCTTATTGTTGGAGGATTTGAAGCAGTTTTTGAAATGAATAGAAATTTTAGAAATGAAGGAATGGATCATTCTCACAATCCAGAATTTACAATGATTGAATTTTATTGGGCATATAAGACCTATGAAGATTTAATTCTTCTTACAAAAGAATTTTTTGCCTATCTTTTAGATGCTCTTAAACTCCCCAAAATTCTACAATACAATGAACATGAAATTAATTTTGAAAATTTTCAAGTCATTAGCTATAAAGATGCATTAGAAACAATCGGGGGCGTACCTAGAGAAATTATAGAAAATGAAAAAAAACTGCATGAATTTTTAGCACAGCATACAAAATTAGAACTCCCAATAAGCTATGGAAAACTGCTTGGTGAAGCATTTGATCTTTTTGTAGAAGAAAAGCTTATTAATCCAACCTTTATTACCCAATACCCTATTGACATTAGCCCGCTTGCAAGACGCAATGACAATAATCCAGAAATTGCAGATCGTTTTGAACTTTTTATTGGGGGCAAGGAAATTTCCAATGGCTTTAGCGAACTTAATGACCCTCTTGATCAACTTGAACGATTCAAACAACAAGTTAAAGCAAAAGATGCAGGTGATGAAGAAGCGCAGTATATGGATGAAGATTATGTATGGGCACTAGGTTATGGAATGCCACCTACTGCAGGACAAGGGATAGGAATTGATCGCTTAGTAATGTTATTAAGCAATGCAAAAACAATCAAGGATGTAATTTTGTTTCCTGCAATGAAACCCACAAAAACGCAACTTGATATTAATGAAAACACAACCAAATAAGAAAGGTGAAATTATGCAATATTATTTAGAAAAAACTGATGCAGAAGTATTTGCGAGTATACAAAAAGAATTTCAAAGACAAAACCATCACTTGGAAATGATTGCAAGTGAAAACTACACATTCCCAAGTGTAATGGAAGCAGTAGGAAGTATTTTAACCAATAAATATGCTGAAGGATATCCTGGTAAGCGATATTATAGTGGTTGTGAGTTTGTTGATGAAATTGAGAATATAGCAATAGAGCGTGCCAAAAAACTCTTTGGTTGTAATTTTGCAAATGTACAACCTCATGCTGGATCACAAGCTAACACTGCTGTTTATGCCGCATTACTCAAGCCTTATGACAAAATCTTAGGTATGGATTTAAGCCATGGTGGACATTTAACTCATGGTGCAAAAGTAAATGTGAGCGGCCAAACTTATCAAAGCTTTTTTTATGGCGTCGAGCTTGATGGTAAAGTTAACTATGATAAAGTTTTAGAATATGCAAAAATTGTTAAACCACAACTCATTGTTTGTGGCTTCTCCGCTTATGCTAGAGAATTAGATTTTAAAAAATTTAGAGAAATTGCAGATAGTGTGGGTGCTATTTTAATGGGTGACATAGCACATGTGGCAGGACTTGTTGTAGCAGGAGAATATCCAAATCCATTCCCTTATTGTGATGTTGTAACTACCACTACACACAAAACATTACGCGGCCCCCGTGGTGGTCTTATTCTTTGCAATAATGAAGAGATAGCACAAAAAATCAATAAAGCAGTTTTTCCTGGTACTCAAGGCGGTCCTTTAATACATATTATTGCGGGCAAGGCTGTAGGCTTTGGAGAAAATCTTAAACCTGAGTGGAAAATATACGCAAAACAAGTAAAAAATAATATCAAGGCTATGGCCGATGTACTACTAAAAAGAAACTATGACCTCGTAAGTGGTGGAACAGATAATCACCTAATTTTAATGAGTTTCTTAAATAAAGATTTTAGTGGAAAAGATGCTGATAGTGCGTTAGCAAATGCAGGAATCACGGTAAATAAAAACACTGTGCCTGGTGAAAAACGCAGTCCATTTATAACAAGCGGTATTAGAATCGGATCTCCCGCACTTACTGCAAGAGGCATGAAAGAAACTGAATTTATTTGGATTGCCAATAAAATTGCAGATATTTTAGACAATATTCAAGATATAGAATTGCAAAATTCTATCAGAGAAGAAATCTATGAACTTGGTCTAAAATTTCCAGTTTATGATAAGCCAATTTTTTAAAAAAATAAAAAAAATGAAAAATAAAGGCTATAATTTAATTTCATATAAAAAAGGAGTATAAAATGGAAGAGAAAGATTTTAACGAAATGTTGTTAGAGAACTCTAAACAATCACAAAAAACAAAAAATATTATTATAGGAATTGTTGCAATTATTGCTGTTTTAATTGCCGTATTGTTAATTTGGTCATTTACAAAATCTGATCATAAATTAGAAAATACAGAACAAAGCTACAATACAAATATTACAATGCCCCAAGAGCAAGAAAATACTGATTTTTTAGATCAGAATTTTGAAAATCTTACAGATACAGATATGGCAGAAACAAGTCTTGATAAATTTGTAGATGATATTAAACAAACAAATCAACAAGAAGAAAATTTACATAATATGCAACAAACTGAACAATCATTAGATACCACTATTCCTTCACAAGATATAATGCCAAATACAGCGCAAGTTTCACAAGATAACAATGTAAGCAGCAAGTTAGCCACACAAAAGAATATAGAAAAAGCTATTAGTGCCAAACAAACTATGAAACCAGTAAAAAAACCCACAAAAAAGTTTAGCCAAATTATTCCTGAACAAGCAACAAAAGGATCTTATTTGCAAGTTGGAGTTTTTAAGAGCATGCCAAATAAAAAATTACAAGCACTCCTTGAGCAACATCCATTTAAAGTTTTAGATATAGAGATAGAAAATCAAAAAGCAACAAAATATCTTATCGGTCCTTTCCAGACAAGAAAAGAAGCTAATCAATACAAAAAGGCACATGCTAGCTTAAAAGATAGTATCTATTTTGAAGTTAAATAAACTTCAAAATAGATGATAAATTGTTACACAAATAGCAAAAATATAGATACAAGATAATATGCTTTTATGCAAATGAGCTGTTATCTTCTGTATCAAATAAATTCCAATACTTACCCCCACAACAGCACTAATCCCAACAATCAAACCAATAGATAAAATATCGCTATCAATAACTTGATTTCTCCATAACGAAAAAGCCCCTGAGATTGAAGAGCAAACAATAAAAAATAAAGACAATGCACTAATATACTTTGTACTAAAACCTAAAAAATACATCAAAATAGGCATCATAATTAATCCACCACCAACACCCAAAGACACTGCAAAAATACCAGTAATTACACCTGTAAAAATCAAAATACTTGCATAACGCAATTGCGAAACAACTTCTTGATTTTTCCCTATTTCTACGGGCTTTTTTTTCAAGAATTTATAAAATGAAAAACACATTAAACATAAAAACAAAAAAGTAAGTTGTGTTTCACTCAAGACCTTCAAAACCATTCCACTAAAACTTGCACCAATTATACCTCCAAGGCCTAATAAAATACCATCTTTTAAGGAAAATAACTTTTTCTTATAGTTGATAATCGACCCCACAACAGAAGCAAACATCATTTGCAAAACTGATATACCAATTGCTTGCTGCACACCAAAACCTAAAGAAAGCATTATAGGAACTATAATAGTCCCACCACCCAAACCAAATAACCCTGAAGTGATCCCTGAGATCACCCCAACTGCTACATATAAAAATTCCATAAAAAACCTTAATAATTCAATAGGTTTTATTGTATATATTCTTTTTGAATACTTATATAATTTGCTACAATAACATAAAAATTTTAGGATTCTATGCAAAAAAATATCACAAAACTTGGTGCTGTCCTAAGACCAAATACTCCAAACATTACTTATTTATTCTCAAAAATTAAAGAAGATTTTGCAAAAGAAAAAATAGAAGTTATTTTGGAAGAAGAATCCCAACAAGAAACAATCAATACTACTTTCTTACCCTTTGAAACACTAGTCAAACAAGTAGATGCAATGATATCTATCGGGGGAGATGGCACATTAATTTCACTCTTAAGAAAATTGTACCCCTACTCTATTTCAGCATTTGGAATTAATATAGGAAACTTAGGTTTTTTAACTGCAATTAATCCATCTCAAAGTATTGAATTTGCCGCCGCACTCAGACAAGGAAGATATAAACTCAATGCCCACACAACTCTAGAGGCCTCTATTAACAATGGGCCCAAAAAAATTGCCATTAATGAATTTTTAATTTCAAAAAATAATCTTGTAAGTGGAATTTTAAAAATTCAAGCTTTTATTGATTCTGAAATTTTTAACACCTATCATGCAGATTCTTTGATTATTGCAACCCCTACAGGATCCACTGCTTATAATATCAGTGCAGGGGGACCGATTGTTTATCCTTTATGCAAAAATATTCTTCTCACACCTGTAGCTGCGCACACCCTCACCCAACGCCCCATGGTTTTACACGAATGCACTTTGCAATTTAAGATCAATATGCAAGGGTTTTTAATTATCGATGGACAAGATAAGATTCCTATCACCCCTGATGATATCACCACAATCAAAATTGCCCAAAATCCCAGTTATCTTTTACAAAAAGAAAATCGAAGCTACTTCCAAATCTTAAAAGAAAAATTTCAATGGGGACAGCAATGATTGAAAGTATTCAAATTAAAGAATCGCCGGTTTTTGAACACTTACAGATCGATTTGCACACAGGATTAAATGTTTTTAGTGGTGCTAGCGGTAGCGGTAAATCAGTTTTTATGGAATCTCTTCTTGCAATTTTTGGTATCAAAGATTCTAATGCTAAAAGTCTGCAGGCTATTTTGTCAAATCTTAAGGTAGATCTAGAGGATTATGACTTACAAAATGAGGAAGAAATTATTCTTAGCATAACAAAAAAAGATAAAACGCGTTATAATCTCCAAGGAAACTTTATTGCAAAAAAAACTCTCCAAGAACTCCTTTCTCCCGTAATCAAGCATATTTCCCTCAAAAATGCCACGGAACTACTTAGCGAAAATATTCTCAACACCTTTGATAATCTCATTAAAAATCAAGATCCATCATATCAGGATTCTCTCCTCTTAATGCAAGAAAATTACAAATCCCTCAAAGAGGTCAAACAACAATACCAAGCCTTGCTTGAAAAAGAAAAAAACATTCAAGATCTTAAAGATTTGGCTACTTTTGAAATCAAACAAATTACTAATATTAATCCAAAACTTGGAGAATATGAAGAACTCATTGCACTTAAAAAAACCTTATCAAAAAAAGAAAAGATTCAAGAAAAAATTCAAAATGCCCTACAAGCCTTTGAACATCTCGATAACATCCAAACAGCATTAGATGCTCTAGAAATTGATTTACCACATTTTTATGATAGTATATATGAAGCTAAAGGGATTTTAGAAGATCAAGAAAATAAAATACTTTCGCTTGATGAGATCAATCCCGAAGAACTACTCCAAAGACTTTCTGATCTCGCTTTACTTAATCAACGTTATGGAAGCATAGAATCTGCAATCAATCATCTACATATACAAGAGCAAAAGCTAAAAGATTATGAAAATATTAGTTTTAATAAAGAAAAATTACTCAAACAACAAGATGTTTTATCTAATAAGTGCCATCTTATTGCAAAAGATATCACAGCCTATAGAGAAAAATTTCTTCCTCTTTTTCTTGAAAAACTACAAACACTTTGCACAACTCTTAAGCTTCAAACTATACAAATCATCTTACAAGAATCTATACTAAATTCCACAGGAACGCAAGAAATCCAGCTAAAACTACACAACACCCCAATCCAAAATCTTAGTACAGGAGAATACAATCGCTTAAGACTAGCGATAATGTGTTTAAATTCAGACTTTAATCACAATACAGGAATCTTAGTGCTCGATGAAATTGATGCTAATCTAAGTGGTGAAGAAAGTGAAGGGGTAGCAAAAATTCTAAAAAAACTCTCTAGCTCCTACCAAATCTTTGCCATCTCTCATCAACCCCACCTCCCCGCACTTGCAGACACACACTATCTTGTATATAAAGAAGGGCAAAAAAGTCAGATTAAAATTCTTGATACATCTGGAAAAATTCAAGAAATTGCACGCATGATTAGCGGTTCAAACATTACTCAAGAAGCCTTAGATTTTGCTAAAAAAAGACTAGGGCTATGAAACTTAGTTTTTTAAAAAATATTGCTAAACTTTTTAAGGAATATCAGCAAATCCACCATATCAAGCGTATTAATGATAATCTTTTTAAACTCCAACTCCAACAAGATATTTTCTACCTTGATCTCAATAAATCTCAAAGTCAAATTTTTATAGGAGAAAATATTCTTAGTCAAAAAAACTATCATGCTCCTTTTGACTTAATGTTGCAAAAACTTTGCACAAAAGCAAGTATAAATGATTGCTATACCGATGGCAACAACAGAATATTAATTTTTTCTCTCACACAAAATAATGCTTATAAAAGCTATCATTTTTTCTTACATTTTGAATTTACAGGAAAATATACTAATGCAATCTTGGTGGATTCTAAACAAATTATTCTTGAAGCAATGCGTCATCTCAATAAAGATAAAAGTTCAAGAGAAATCAAAGTCAATCACACCCTAACACCACTTTTCCAAAAAAATTTTCACTACACTCCTGAAGAATATGATAAAGAAAAATTACTAGAAAATCTAAAAAATCATTATGTACAAATAATGCAAAAAAATCTAGAATCTAAAAGAAAAGCTATTTTATATTCTCTTGAAAAAAAGATGCAAAAATATAATCTCTTATTAGATTCTCTACCCTCTGAAATAAAACTTCTAGAAGAATCAAAAAAACTTTCCAATGACGCTACGCTATTACTTGCCAACCTTCATCTTCTCACACCCTATCAAGATAAAATCACACTACAAGATTTCATGCAAAACTATATAACACTATCTTTTGAAAAAAAATTTGCATCTCCACAAGATCTTGTCAATCACATGTTTAACCAGAGTAAAAAAACCTTGCAAAAAGCCAAGGGAATTAGCATGCAAAAACAAAATCTTAAAGATAAAATCCTATTTTTACACAAAGAAATTAGCTTTATTCAAGAAACAAAAAATTTAGAAAATCTTTTAATTTTACAACCTTCCAAAAAAAATCAAAAACAGGCACCAAAATTTGAAAGCTTCTTTATTGAGAATCATAAAATATCATTAGGAAAAAATCAAAATGAAAACAAACAACTTCTAGAAAATGCAAAAGCTAATGATATTTGGCTACATATCCGTGACATTCCCTCATCACATATGATTATCCATTGTGGAAAAAGCAAGGTTCCTCTACATATTATCCAAAAAGCTGGTGAGATTCTTGTAGGATTAGATTGCATTAAAAAAGGAAATTTTGCAGTCGATTATACATTAAGGAAGTTTGTAAAAATTAAAGAAAAGGCAAATGTGGTATATACAAAACACCAAACTTTGATGTATAAAAAGTAAGGATTTCTCATGGCAATTTCACCAATTGGAAATATCACCTATATCAATCAAAACACTCAAGTCAATGTAGCAAATCTAAGAAATAACGAATCTATGCCTATTATAAATCAAGAATTTAAAGACAAAATCAATGAAATTCAAGAGGTGCGCCCTACTGAAGAAACAAATACAATCAACAAAGATTCTAAAAAAGAAAATAAACAAAACTTTCAAGAAAAAAATACAAAAAAGGAAGATGATAAAGAAGAGATAGAAAAACAAAACTACTCTTCTAAACATATTTTAGATATCAAAGCATAGCGGCAAATTTTTTAAACAAAATACTTGCTTCCTTGGGACCAGGACTAGATTCAGGATGGTGCTGCACTGAAAAAATTGGGCTATCTTTATATTCTACCCCCTCAATAGTATTATCAAAAAGATTGCGATGTGTGACATGTGCCACTTCCTCTATCTCCTCTGGCACAGAATAATTATGATTTTGAGAAGTGATTTCCACACCACCGGTTTTAAGATTTTTTACCGGATGGTTCCCACCATGATGTCCAAATTTAAGCTTATATGTATTATAGCCATGTGCAATGGATAATAGCTGATGCCCTAAACAAATGCCAAACATAGGAATTTTATGAACAATAAGTTTTTTAATTTCCATAACCTCTTTAGTCAAAACCATAGGATCCCCTGGACCATTAGATAAAAACACTCCACTAATTTCCCCTATCTTAAAACGCTTGATTAAACTTTCTGCATCAAAGCTATAAGGCAATACCTCCACTTCAAGCCCCACTGCAGTTAATTCATTTAAAATATTTGTTTTAATGCCAAAATCAATAGCCACAATTTTCTTTTGTGTCTGTGATTTAGCATATGAAAAAGTTTCAAAATCAAAAATAGATTGCTGATGTATATAAGGCACCTTTGTCGAAACCTTCTCAATATAATTAATTTCTTCAATACGCTGAGATTTGTGCAACTCTTCTTTCAGGAGTTTTTTATCGCTAATAATAGTTGATGCAATCATCATCATCGCACCTTCATTACGAATTGTTTTTATCAAATCACGTGTATTGATTTGTGCAAGCCCCATAATATTGTATTTTTTTAAAAGCTTTTCTAAATTTTCTTCCGCTCTAAAATTTGAAAATTTTCCATTATATTCTCGAACCAAAATCCCTTTGCAATATGGTATTTTTGATTCTGCGTCAAAAGAATTCACTCCGACAATCCCGATTTCTGGCATACTAAAAGTAATAAATTGTCCTGCGTAGCTAGGATCTGTAATAATTTCTTGATACCCGCTCATTGAGGTATTAAAAACAATTTCCCCAACACTACTTCCCTCTGCACCAAAAGATAGGGCTTCAAAAAACATTCCATTTTCTAAATAAATCCAAGCTTTTTGCATTAAAACCCTCTTCTTGTCAATTCTTCTTGATACATTTTTTCAAAAATTAACTCATACTCATCTGTACCTACCATAATTTTGCGCTTATAGTTTTTAATCTTATCAAAAACCACATCTTCAACCTCTTCATAAATTTTTGCATACATATCAATTGCTTTAAAAATCAAGTTTCTTACTTGATTTTCACTGACTTTAATCTTAATCATTCCTTCCAAGATCATTTCATCAAGTAATTTATGAGATAATTCATTGTATCGATCTTCCCAAGAAAGTGAAAAATTCTCATCTTGTGCAAGCTGCTTTTTAATCATCCAAAACAATTGCTTTTCATCCGCGCGCACATATTCAATTTTTTCAATATTTTCCTCTAAAAGCTGTTTTGCCTTACTATCAATTTGTAATTCTTTTTTGATATCTTCTTCTAAAATTTCTATTGCTAACTTAGTAATTTTATCTATAGAAGTCTGTACCTCCAAAAGATTTGAATTTGCAATGTCAATAGCGATTTTATTTGCCACATAAGAAACATGATTTAGTTTTAATTTCATTGCGCACCTCAATTATTTTAAATAATTATGATTTTAACGAGTTTTCTATAAATTTTTTATAAAAATATTCTAAAAGATAAGCTTATTCTCATCATCAACAATCTTTTTTTCAGGCAACTTTGAAATTTCTGTATAGAAATATTTTACACCATTAATAGTTTTTTGATAAACCCCATCTGGTTTTTCAAAATTCCTCTCCATACCAGGATCAATTTTTAAAATCTTATTAATAAAATCAGAAAATACAGGTGCCACAATACTTGTCCCGCCTCCTATTTTTCCAATAGAACCATTATTGTCATTACCAAACCAAATTACTGCTTGTACTTCTGGCGTAAAACCACAAAACCATGCATCATTATTATTGTTTGTAGTCCCTGTTTTGCCTGCTACATCCATTTTTTTTACCCTAGCCCACCTACCAGTTCCATTTTTTACCACTTCTTGTAAAATAGAAGTGACTAAATAGGCTTGCTGTGGACTTGTGATCTCTTCTTGCTTATTATAAAATACCTTTTTACTACCATCTCTTTTAATTAATTCTTTAACAAGTTGAGGTTCAAGCATTACTCCTTGATTAGAAAAAATTGAATACGCTCTTGCTAAATCCATAGGAGAAGCAATTAAGCTACCCAGAATAATTGTAAGATTCTTCTCTCTAGGATTAAGACTATATTTTTCTAAGGCATTAAAGGTTTTATCAAATCCAACCATATCAACTAAATTTATCGTTGCAAGATTTAATGAATGTATTAACGCATAGCGCAAACTCACAATTCCATTAAAAGAATTTCCAGCATTTCTAGGGCGCCAATAGTCTTCATTATCACTATTGTCAAAACTTCTTGCTACATCTGCTATCATTGTAGCAGGAGAGTATCCTAAATCAAAAGCATTTAAATAAACAAAAGGTTTAATGGTGCTACCAATCTGTCTTTTTGCCTGTGTTGCTCGATTAAATGCACTTTTGGAATAATCAATCCCACCAATTAAGGCTAAAATCTCTCCACTTTTTACCTGTGTCACAATCATAGCACCATTCAACATATGTTCATTTTCATCAAGCTGATTAATTCTCATAGCATTTTTATAACCCTTTTCCATAGCTTCTTGTGCCATAGCCTGATAATCCAAATCAATCCCGACCTTAACTATATACCCACCAGTGCGAATATCTTGAATATAATCTAATTGTTTTAATACCATATCTACTACATATGGTGCTTTATTTTGTGCCAAACTTTGGTTATAAACTTCTGGAATCTCAACAAGAGCGGTCTTATATTCATTCTCACCAATCCAACCCAACGTATACATTCTCTCCAAAATATTATTTGCCCTACTTAAAGAAAAATCAATATTTTTTGTTGGATCATAAAAACTTGGTGCACGAGGCAGACCTGCAATCATCGCAATTTCTTTCAAACTAAGCTGATCAAGAGATTTTCTAAAATATCCCAGTGCAGCTGCTTTTATTCCATAATACCCATGCCCCAAAAAAGTATCATTTAAATAGCGCTCTAAAATTTCCTCTTTACTTAATGATAACTCAATTTGAATTGCTAAAATTGCTTCTTTAATCTTGCGATAAAGCGTTTTATCTCGTGTCAAAACTGCATTCTTAATCAATTGTTGTGTAAGTGTACTTCCACCTTCAGAATACTTTCCATGACGTAAATTTTTAATAATTGCCCTAAGAATTGCATCATAATTAATCCCATGATGTTCAAAAAACAATGTATCCTCAACCGCCAAAAGTGCTTCAATCATCCGAGGTGGAATTTCATTAAAAGTCGCGTAGAATCGGAACTGATTTCCAAAAATATTTGCCACAAGCCTATCTTTTCTATCTAAAATCTGTGTAGTTAATTGTGGGGTGTAGTTTTTTAACCTATCTATATCAGCTTGTAGACTAATCCAGACACTAAAAAACCAACAAAATAAAACACCTAAAACAATACCCAACACAACTAAAAATTTTTTTTTAGAAAAAATCAAACTTTAAACCCCTATCTGTGCCTTTTTATCTTGAAAATAATTATATTTTTCAAGATACATTTCATCAATACAAGCAACAACCCCCTTACTTCCATTTTCCATTGCCTGAATCTTTTGCTCTGTAATTTCTTCAAGATTATCTGCTTTTTTCTGAATAGCTTGAGCCAAATAGTTTGCATTTGTATGTACCTGCATATGAAAACTATCTAATTTTTTATATCCCTGTGTATCAAAAAAGTCACGCTTACCATCACCTTCAAAATACCATTTACCCAAACGACATTGAGTATGATCAACTTGATTAAAGGTATTGCTAATTTTAAAGATCATGGAATAAAGATTATTTTTGTAAATAATATGATCGAGTTTTGCAAGTGCACAGAAAACCTGATTATTGGAATTTTGTACTGCATATTTTGTTAATGTTGAACGATTTCTATAGCTATTTACCGCACCATGAAGCTCCTCAATTTTTATTTTCATTTTATCTGCAACTTCATTTGTCATTTCAATTCCTACTTGTATATCGCTAGATTCTTGCTGCATCGACTTCACGACAATTGCAATTTCTTTTGTTGCTTTTTGTGTTTTTTCTGCAAGTTTTCTTACTTCATCGGCCACAACAGCAAAACCTCTACCATGTGCTCCTGCTCTAGCTGCTTCAATCGCTGCATTCAATGCAAGAAGATTTGTCTGTTCCGCAATATCATCGATCAAAGAAATCACACTGGTGATATCATTGCTACGCTGCATTAAGGAGTGTGCCAAAGACATTACAACATCCATTTTTTTATGTAATTCTTGTACATCATTTAAGCTTTCATTACTTAAAGATAAGCCTGTAATTCCAATTTTTTCACCATTAATCGCCTCACTAAGCATCTCTTTCAACTCAGATAGAATATTTTGCAAAGAATTTTGCGTATCAGAAAAACCTTCTTTTAAATTGGAAAAATATTGGGAAAATATCTGTTTTTTTCCTTCTTCTACAAAACCTTGAGACTTGCTAAGTATACAACACATATCACTAGAGATTATCTGTTTTTGCACATTATAAAGCACACCTCTAATTTCTACTTCCTTTTTATTTATGTCTATTTCTAAAAGTTCTTGATCATCAAGGATTTGTGCTTCACTATTTTTAAAAGTAATCGTGCCGTCTTTTTGCATAAACACAATGCCTCGTGTAGATAAAAATGCTAATTCTTTATATTTTTGTAGCTCTTTTTGCATTCCTTGTATTTCAGAATTTTTCTGTGCAATTCTCAACATCATCTCTTTTGATTTTCCAAACACTACATTCTCCTTTTGATTTTTCTTTACTAGGTTCTGCATTCTATTATACTTAACTATAATAAAAATTCTTCTTTAATTTAGAACTTTTTACCATTTTTAATTTTTCTATTAATCATCAATAATGGGAATTGTGTTACAATAAACATAAAGAGTTATTTTTACAATAAATTAGGGAGTTCTCATGCAAAATAGATTGGAAACTTTAGAATCCATCTTGGAGCGATTAAAATCTTCTATCAAAAAAAATGGATTAAAAAACTCAAAACAAAGAGAAGAGATTATTAGTGTTTTATACAAGAATCGTACACATTTAAGTCCAGAAGAAATTGCCAATGAAATCCGTATCAAAGATAAAAATACTAGTATTTCATCAATTTATAGGATTCTGAATTTTTTAGAAAAAGAAAATTTTGTTACAACATTAGAAACCGATAAGAATGGCAAACGCTATGAGATTGCTGCTAAAGAACATCATGATCATATTATCTGTCTTGAATGTGGCGAAATTACAGAATTTGTCGATAGTAATATTGAGGAACAACAATTAAAAGTAGCGGATATTAATGGCTGTAAGCTTATTAGCCACGATATGCGTCTTTTTGTCGTTTGTAAAAAATGTCAAGCTTCTACTCAAAATCATTCTCATTAAGGGGTTTGGAAAATTCCAAATCCTTTGTAGCAATTCTTCCCAATACATCTTTTAAATACTTTGGATGTAATCCTGCATTTGGTCTAAAAGATCCGATATTCTCACGAGTTAAGATTTCTCCTTTTTGAATTTTCTTTTTGACAAATAAACTTCTTGCAAATACCCTCTCTTGTTCACTCACCACTCTAGGAGAATCTTTATCTCCTAATGCCAAAATCACATTATCAATTTCTTTTGAAAGTCCACAAAATTCTTTAAAATCCATACTAAAATCACTATCCACTCCTCCTAGTTTTTTATCCAAAATAAAATGCTTTTCGATCAAACTTGCTCCAAGAGTAGTTGCGATAATTGCACACAAATTTCCCAAAGTATGATCTGAAAGACCATACTTTACTCCATATTTTTCAAAAAATAATGGCATTTTAGAAAGATTTGCTTTTTTTAATGGTGCAGGATATGCACTTGTACATTGCAAAAGTGTAATATCATTATTTCCTGCTTTTTTGCACACTAAAACCGCATCTTTTATCTCTTCTTCTTGTGCAACTCCTGTGGATAAAATAATAGGTTTTTTTGTCTTTGCTACCTCATAAATAAAATCCAAATCAACACACTCAAAGCTTGCAATTTTATAACGCGGACAATGCAAAGATTCCAAAAGCTCTAAAGCCCTTAAACTAAAAGGAGAGCTGAAAATTTCAATATCAATATTTTTGGCATATTCAAATAATTCTTCATGCCACTCCCAAGGTAAAAATGCTTCACTATAGAGCTCAAAAAGATATTTTCCATCCCATGGGCTATTAGCATTGATTTTAAAAATATTACTTTTAGAATTAAGTGTTAAACATGAAGGAGTATAAGTTTGGATTTTTACAGCATTTGCTCCAGCCTTTTTGGCATATAAAATATGTTTTTTTGCAAGCTCTAAATTTTGATTATGATTTGCACTAATTTCTGCAACTAAAAGTGGTCTTTGTTTTTTATTTTGCATTAATTTTTCCATAAATTAACACATCTTGATATTTTTTATTCATAAAAATATATTCTTTTAATGTCCCCGTATGTACAAATTTATTACGCTCATAACAAGCAATAGCTTTTTTATTACTTGCAATCACTTCTAATACTAAAGAGTGTAACCCAAAAGAATCAAAAGCAATATACTCTAAAAATTGCAAAATCTCATCACCCACTCCTTTTTTTTCAGGATTTTTATAAATACCCAAATAAGCATTTTTGTGTGCAATATTAATTCTCTTTAATGATCCAACCCCCAAAAATTCCTCATCTTTTTTAAAAACCCAATAGCAAGTAGAGGGTGTTGTTTTTAAACTTTCCAAAAAGTCTAAATGTGCCTGCAACGATAAAATTGAAGAATTATACATCCACTTAGAAATTTCAGGATGGTTACGAAATTCTAAAACCTTATAAATTTCCTTTTCTTTTAGATCTACGAAATTTATCGCTTGCACACCATTGAAAGTAAAAATTTTTGCCATTTTTCATTCCTTTAATATTTTTTTTAAACTTTCTTGCAACTCATTACCAAATTTTATCTTAGAAGAGGCAATGCTCATGCTATATCGCGTAACAAAGTCAAGTTTTTTCAAATTTGCAATAAGATTTGTTAAATTCACTTTTTTAATCACTTTCATTGCATCATAAAACCCTACTTGATGATCTTGATTTTTTGCAACACTAAATACAAGTGCAGGAAGCCTAGAACTTATCACTTCATTTACCATTCTTCCCCCTGCAATAATTGCTACATCACAATCCATAAACTCCTCCGCCAAGTTTTCTGAAGTAATATTTTTTAAAATTCTAGCCTTTGTATGTAGTTCATGAGGATAACAAGCCCCTAAAACTACTACAATTTCATAATAAAAACCTTTTAACAGATCCAGCACTTTTTGTGTATAATTTTCCTTATCACTCCCTCCAAAACACACTAAAATTTTTTCAATATTTTTTTTAATCTTTCTTCGCTTTCCAGATTCTAAAAAAATTGAATCATTAATCATGTATTCTAATCCTGCATATACAAGATTTTGAGGATGATTATTATAAAGTTTTTTTGTATTTATTCCACCATTTAAAATCACACTTTCACAAGGAAAATCTAATCTACCAATATCATCAAGCACTAATAACTTTATCCCACAATCTATAACATTCCTATAAACTTCTATTCCTGCTTGATAACTATCAATTACTACTGCTTTTAAATTTTCATCTTGAAGATATTTTAAGATTCTATTTCCAAAAAACCATGCATCACCCCTCCCATTTTCTTCATCATGACAATAAATTTCTACGCTAAACCCTAATCCTAATCCCTCTATCTTTTTTGCCAAAAGAACACAGCGACCATAATGCCCCATACCATAATTAACCCCTCTCTCACAAAAAATAAAAATTTTAGGCATATTTTAGATTATATTTAATTTCTGCAAGATTCCAATCATCTATAGTATCAATATCCTGTGCCATAAGCTTTGGCAAGACAATAGGTATAGAATCTTTATCAAAAATAGGTTTTTGTTCTAAAAAACTTTTGGCATACCCCCAATAAAAAGCCCCAGCATCATGATAAATTTTATTCAAATCTTGCGATCTAAAGACTTGATATTGCGGAAAAAGCAAATTGATTATATCTTCCTGAATACTAAAGCCCCTGAATGGAGAACTTTCAAATTCTACAACCGAAAAAGCATAAGACTTATTTTGACTTTTTTCTAAAGCCATTTTCCCATGTAAAAAATAAGATTCCTCTAAAAGTGGTGCTGTGGCATAAAGACAACAAATCATACTATCTTCTGAAAGTCCAAGCATTTTAATCGCCTCAGCAATTACAGGAAGTGTTGGCGTATCATCTCTTCCTAATTCTTGAGACCTTTTAAGACATTGCGCACCATATTTTTTTGCTACTTCTAAAATCTCATCATCATCACTACTTACAACCACCTGATCAAATACCCCACTTTTTAGGGCAAGTTCAATAGAGTAAGCAATAATTGGCTTACCACAAAACTCTTTGATATTTTTTTTCAAAATTCTCTTACTTCCACCTCTAGCAGGGATAATTGCCACTGTTTCCATCAATAAGGATACTCCCTATCCATAGCATCAGTTGCAACTTTTTTCTTACTTGTATTGCTCAAATCTCCAAGATTTGCATATTGTATTTTTGCATCGGCTAGATATTTAGATTCTACAGTATTGTCCCGATTAATATCATAAGGACGCACCACACCACTTATCTTAATAATCTGCTTTTCTCCATCCACTAAAATCTCTTTATTTCCATAAATATAATAATTTCCATTTTCTAAAACTTTGACAATTCTAGCTGTAATCATTAAATTGAGATTTTCGCTTTTACTCTGACTTCCCCCACCCTTAAAATTAGAATTACTGGTTGGTTTTGTAAAAGTATAATTTGTCTTATCATCAAGTTCTTGAGTTTGTCTTAACTTATTAACATCATTACCATTATATTGCAATCTTGGAGCTGTGGAGTTACCACTAGAGTTATTATTATACGCCTTTGAAGAAGAATAATTTGCACTAGAATTTTCATTAATCACCACAGTAATCAAATCATACGGACGCATTGCTCTCCTATCAGAAAATAATGGCTTATCCCCTTGTCCAAAAAGGCTACCAGGTTGTGCAAAATCTGGAATAAAATCCTTTGATGGCATCTCTTCAACATAACTAGGTGGATCCATCTCAATTTCTGGTTGATAGGCATAAACAATACAAAAAATTGCTAAGATACTTAGAAACTTATCCTTCATTTTTTATCCTTCATTTTTTCCTTATGCTATAATGTAAAGCAAGTTTTATTCCAAAAAGGATTTATCTATGAACACAATTAGAGAAAAAATTAACCAAGATTTAAAAGAAGCAATGAAAAATGGAGATAGCTTTAAACGTGACACCTTAAGACTACTAAATAGCGCATTTAAGCAAGTAGAAGTTGACCAAAGAATCACTCTTAAAGATTCTGATATTATTAAAATTTTAAAAACTGCATACAAACAACGCGATGATGCAGCCATGGCCTATAAAAATGCAGGAAGAAACGATCTTTTTGAAAAAGAAATCAAAGAAATGGAAATTATTACCTCTTATCTTCCTGAACAACTTGATGATGCAGCACTAAAAAAAGCAATTGAAGAAATTATCACTTCTCTCAATGCAGGATCAAAAGACATGGGAAGGGTGATGCAAGAAGCAAAAAAACTTAATGCAGATGGAAAAAGAATTTCCTCTATGGTAAAAGAACTACTTCAAAAAGCTTAAGCTAAAAAGGCTTGCAAGATTTAAGCATTTTTGTATAGTAATAATTTGCCTTTTGCACAATATTTTTTTGATTTGTAATCAAAAGATTTTCATAATTATTTTCAAAGGCATTTTTACTCCAATTTGCCGAACCAAGGACTACAAACTCTTCATCAATAATTACAAGCTTTTGATGCATAATACCATGGTATTTTTTTACACCTTTTTTATTTTCTAGACCTTGAAGTGTACAAGCATTAATATTTTGTAATTTTGCTAAATATCCAATAGTAGAATAAGGACTATTATAATTAGAATCTAAATCATAAATAATAGAAATTTGCACACCTTTTTGAGCTTGCTGTTTTAATACTTTTGCCAACTCCTTATTTGTAAAACTAAAAATAGCAATTTTAATACTTTTTTTAGCACTTAAAATCTGCTTTTGCAGTGCCATTAAAGCTTCTTTTTTTTCATATGGCATAAAATAAATTTCATCCGCATGCAAGGAAATACAAAAAAATAAACATAGCATTATAATTTTATGCAACATTTTAACTCCTCAATGTGATTTCTATAGAATTTAATGCTATAATTTTACTCAAGATTATTTTATATTTTAGGCCAGATTGTGAATATTTTTTTATTTAGCAAAGATTTAATGGTAATAAAAATTGTCAGAAATGCCGCTAAAGCATCTGATCTTTCATTGCAAGTTTTTGAGACTATAGATCTTGCAATATTACAAGAAATTCCTACTCAAAATACTTTAGTTTTTTTTGATGATAATCTTGCGCACCTCACTCATGTAAAAGATACCACATTTTTAAAAGTTTTAATTCACAAAAAAATGTCTAAGCCCTTACAAAATTTTGATCATTATATTAAAAAACCGTTTTTACCCACGCAAATCTTAGAACTCATACGACAATATTACCAACCAGAAACATCAAATACACAAAAATCCCTCAATACTGATTCTTTAGATTCTGATTTTGATCTACCAGACCATACAAAAAATACTTCAAATTTTTTAAATACCTCCTCAGAATTACAAGTTTTTGACAAAGAATTAGAAAAAAGCCTTGATGATTTATCAGAAATTTTTGATAAAAAAGAAATTTCAGATTCCAATACCATGATTTTTGAATCTAGAATGCATTCTTCTCTTGATTCTGACAATTCCATATTAAAACAACCCGAAGATTCTATAATCCCCTCCTCTATAGACCAAGAAAATCATATAAATTTTTCAGAAGAACTTTTTACTACACATTCACAGGAAACTATCCAATCTTCAATATCTACAGAAACTTCAACAATTTCGCAATCCGTTGAAAATCAAGAAAAAAATTCAGAAACTAGTCTTTCTCAAAACTCTATAGATTCTGAAAAAGAAAATAAGATTGTAAATTTTGACTTTTTAGTTTCTCATCAAGATCTATCAAATCCGAAAGATAACTCTACTGATAATTTAAATTCTCTAGAATTTACGCCTCCTAATACTTCCAACAAAGAGAAAGAACTTGATGAGTTTTTCAACGCATTAGATATGCAAAATAACCCTTTTGACGATAAATTCTTACAAGATTTTGATCTCACGCTTTCTTCTACAAAAGCGAATACTGAAAATAATTTAGCGCCTGATGTTGCAACTGCGAAAAATACAACCCCTGAAGCAATAGATACGGAAAACATGGCAAAAAAGGTCGATACAAAAGATAAAGATGAGTTGCTTGAAGATTTACATTTATCTAAAGAGTCCTCAATAGAAAACTGGGATGATATACAAACAAATAATGATTTTTTAGAACATTTAGATAGTTATCTCTCCAATACACCAGAAAATCGTGATAATACCGATCAATCAAGCGTTCTTGACCTTAATCAAATCAATGAAGTAAAAAAATTATTAGAAGAGACACAAACTCCAATAGACCATAATTCGACTTCCATTGATGAAATCACTACAAAGTTGTCCGATCTTGATTTTTTAAATAATTTTCCAAAAAATACAGAAACATCGCAAACACTACATACTCCTACCACTAAAATAATATCCACACAATCTAACAGTCAAGCTCTATATAAAGATCTTGACCATCTCACAGAAACAGACTTTATAGAGCTTTTTGATAGAGAACAATCAGAACAATCAGAACAATCAGAACAATCAGAACAATCAGAACAATCAGAACCTCCTCTTAATATTCATCAATTTTTAGCACAAAAAAAATTTAACTACAATGAAATTGATACTCTAACTCTCAATGAAAATGAAATTTCTCAAACCTTGCAAACCTCTTTTGATAAACCAGAAAATATAAAAATCAATAAACAATCATTAATCCAAGAATTAGATATAGCACAAAATACTATTACCACCAAAGATCTTGCCAAATTAATCAAAGAAACTCCTCAAGAAGAACTTGAAAACCTTCTTAATAGTCTCAATATTTCAATCAATATAAACAAGGGAAAATAATGCATAACAATATGCTTATCTTATCAGGGCCTAGTGGAAGTGGAAAAAGCACTCTCTTTCAAATTTTAAAGCAAGAATTTGACAATCTTTATTTTTCTATATCCACAACTACTAGAGCACCAAGAAAAGGTGAAATGCATGGTAGAGAATATTTTTTTGTTACAGAAAAAGAATTTTTACAAGATATAAAGGAAAATAAATTTTTAGAATGGGCACAAGTGCATCAAAACTATTATGGCACCTCAAAAATTCCTATAGAAAATGCATTAAAAGAAGATCGTTTAATTATATTTGATGTTGATGTGCAAGGACATCGCTCTATTAAAAAATACTATCCTTTTGCAAAATCTATTTTTATTACAACACCTACAGATATGATTTTAAAACAGCGTCTAGAATCTCGTCAAAGTGATGATGCCATCACTATTCAAAAGCGTATTCAAAATGCCTATGAAGAAATGCAACATATCCATGAATTTGATTTTGTAATTATTAATGATAATATCAATCAAGCATCAAAATCTATTCTGGCAATTGCCCACTCGCTTTCTTGCACAAATTTTGATGCTCTAGCACTAAACAAAAAATGGAAAACTATATAAAAATAATATTTTTTTTGTATAATCTTTAAAATTTTCATAATTTAAAAAAAGGAGTAATTATGGGTGGTTTTGGAAGCATTTGGCATTGGGTTATTGTTTTGCTTGTTATTGTATTACTATTTGGTGCAAAAAGAATTCCGGAATTAGCAAAAGGTCTTGGTAGCGGTATCAAAAACTTTAAAAAAGCTATCAAAGAAGATGATGAAGAAGAAATAGAAGAGATAGAGAATAAAAAACAAGAAAAAATTGCTGCTACAAAAGCTGAAAAAGTAAAAAATACAAAAATATCTAAGGAAGATTGATGTATCAAACCATCAAAACACAATTAGAAGCTAAATTAGACTTACAAGATATTAGCTTAGAAACGCCAAAAAATAAAGATTTTGGCCATTATGCAACTCCTATTGCATTTACTCTGGCTAAAACTTATAAAAAATCTCCTCAAAATATTGCTAGTGATCTAGCTCCAAAGATTCAAGAAATAGATATTTTTGAAAAAGTCGAAGTTATTGGAGGATATATCAACCTCACTCTTTCTTCACATTTTTTAGATTCTATGGCAAATCATACTCTTTTTCACAAAGCTACACCTGCAAAAAAAGAACAATCAATACTCTTAGAATATGTTAGTGCAAATCCTACAGGACCCCTTCATATCGGTCATGCAAGAGGTGCTATTTTTGGTGATAGTCTTGTAAAAGTTGGTAATTATCTTGGATACAATATCAAAACAGAATATTATATTAATGATGCAGGCGCTCAGATACAAATGCTAGGTCTATCCATCATGCTTGCTGGACAAGAATATCTACTTAACCAAAGTGTAGAATATCCTGAAAACTACTACAAAGGTGAATATATCATAGATATTGCAAAACTAGCTCTAGAAAAATTTGGTAAAGAAATATTTACACAAGAAAATATTCCTATTCTCAGTATTTTTGGCAAAGATCTAATGCTTGAAGAAATCAAAAGTAATCTCTCGGAACTTGGCATTAACTTCGACTTTTTTGTGAGTGAAAAAGAGCTTTATTCTCAATGGAAAGATATCTTAGAAAAACTAAAAACACATAATGCTATTTATGAAAAAGATCAAAAAATTTGGTTAAAATCTGAAATATTTGGAGATGAAAAAGATCGTGTTATTGTTAGAGACAATAATGAACCTACCTATTTGGCTGGTGATATTATCTATCATCATGATAAATTTATAAGAAAATATGCACACTATATCAATATTTGGGGCGCAGATCATCATGGCTATATCAACAGAATTAAAGCCAGTTTAGAGCATTTAGGTTTTGAAAGCAATAAACTTGAAATTATCCTTGCACAAATGGTAAGTCTTCTTAAAGGTGGGCAACCATACAAGATGAGCAAACGAGCAGGAAATTTTATCTTAATGAAAGATGTTGTCGCAGATATTGGTGCAGATGCACTGCGTTTTATCTTTTTATCCAAAAAGCTTGATACTGCTCTAGAGTTTGATCTTCAAGAGCTTGAAAAACAAGATTCTAGCAATCCGATTTTTTATATCAATTATGCAAACGCCAGAATCCATACACTTTTCAAAAAGGCACAAAAAGAATATGATTACTCTAAAGTAACACTTAAAAATCTTAAAAATAAAGATGCTTTGGACTTGCTCTTTTTAGCACTACAATTACAAAAAATTCTACAAAATGCTTTTGAAGAAAGAGCTTTGCATAAAATTTGTGAATATTTAAAAAATCTTGCAGGAGTTTTTCATAGCTTTTATAATCAATATAAAATTTTAGACACTACCAATGAAGCAGAATTTTTAAAAATCTTTGCAGTGGTTAGCAATACCTTCACCCTTGCATTCCATCTATTGGGTATTCAAATAAAAACTGAAATGTAACTGCAAAATTACTTTTCAAGGATATCTTCCACTCAAAAATTCTTGAAAAGTAAAATATAAACGCTTGATAAAATACCAGATTAAAAATTTAAATATTTTACACATAAGCTACATAGCTTAACGTTTAAATTCAACTCTAACTTATTTGACCCTGCACAAGAAGATTGTTTTATGTGTTGCCATAAATACCTAAAAAATATGAGTGCAAAAAACTCTCTTCTAAATTCTACACAAGTCCAATAAAAGTTTTTGCCTGACTATAGGTTTTTTGAGCAATTTCTCTAGCTCTATCCCTACCTTCTTCCAAAATTTTTTCAATATACCCTTGTTCATTTTTTAAAAGCTGATATTTTTCTTGCATCGGTCTTAATGTCTCTATCACTATTTCTGCAACTGCTTTTTTCAAATCTCCATACCCTCTACCTACAAACTCCATCTCAATACTCTCACGCGTTTTTTTACTTAAAGTTTCGTAAATACATAAAAGATTATAAACTCCTGCACGATTTTCATCAAACCCAATGCATGCCTCAGAATCCGTGGTAGCCTTTTTAAATTTTTTCAAAATCTCATCTGGTGTATCCATTAAAAATATCGCATGATTCGCACCATTAGCTGATTTACTCATTTTACTCATAGGATCATCTAGCCCCATCACTCTAGCTCCCACTTTTGGAATCAAAGCTTCTGGCACCTTAAAACACTCTCCAAAATCACGATTAAATTTTTGTGCAACATTACGCGTTAATTCTAGATGCTGTTTTTGATCCTCTCCCACTGGCACTAAATCTGCATTATACAACAAAATATCCGCAGCCATCAATGCAGGATAGTTAAATAATCCAACATTAATATTTTTAGGATTTTTTTGAGATTTATCTTTAAATTGTGTCATCCTACTCATCTCGCCCATAGAAATATTACAATCTAAAATCCATGCAAGTGCAGCATGTTCATCAATTTCACTCTGAATAAAAAGACAAGATTTTTTAGGATCAATTCCACAAGCAATCAAAACTCTTGCAAGTTCGTAGGTTTTTTCTCGAAGTTCTTGTGGTTTTTGCGTTGTTGTAATGGCGTGAGAATTTACAATACAAAAAATATTCTCAAACTCATCTTGAGAAGCTACCCAGTTTTTTACAGCACCCAAGTAATTTCCTAAATGAATTTTTCCAGTCGGTTGAATTCCCGAAAATACGCGCTTCATTAGCATAAATCCTTTATTTTTTTTAAATACTTTTAATTATATCTATAATTTTTTAATTCCTTTTATGCTTTCATCAAGTTTTTTTCGATAAAATACGCTAAAAACATTGACGCAGGAGTTTTTAATGATTAACACTCTATTTATTTTGCAAATTATTTTGACAGTTTTAATTGTCATTGTTGTTTTAATGCAAAAAAGTTCTAGCATTGGGCTTGGTGTGTATAGCGGAAGTAATGATTCTCTTTTTGGAGCAAAAGGTCCCGCAGGTTTTATGGCGAAACTTACTTTTATTCTAGGAGTATTATTTTTAGCAAACACCATCACCTTGGGATATTTTTATAACAAAGAAAATCACAAAAGTGTAACAGATACTATTGATCAAAAAACCTTAATTCCACAAAATCCACTAGAAAACAAACTACAAATCCCTAATACTCCAGCACAATCACCATTTGAAAAAAAGGAAAAATAATGACTCAAGAGATTTTCAATAATACCAAAGCGCATATGGACAAAAGTATCGACTCTTTAAAAAGAGATTTTCTCACATTACGTAGTGGAAAGGTTTCTGTAAATATTTTGGATAATATTAAAGTAGATTACTATGGAACCCCCACTCCTCTCAACCAGGTAGGATCTGTGATTGCACAAGATGCAACTACTATTATAATTACCCCATGGGAAAAAACATTACTCAAAGATATTGAACGATCTATTCAAGAAGCAAATATTGGTGTAAACCCAAATTCCGATGGAGAAACCATCAAACTTTTTTTCCCGCCAATGACACAAGAACAACGCAAGGAGATTGCAAAAGATGCAAAAGCCATGGGAGAAAAAGCAAAAATTGCAATTAGAAATATCCGTCAAGATTCCAATAATCAAATTAAAAAACTAGAAAAAGATAAAAGTATTACAGAGGATGAAAGTAAAAAAGCACAAGATACAATCCAAAAATACACCGATGAGTATGTAAAAAAAATTGAAGATATGACAAAAAACAAAGAAGAAGAAGTAATGAAGGTTTAAATATGCAAAAACTAGATATTGAACAATACTACAAAAATGCAAATGCACTTTTAAAAGGGCATTTTTTACTAAGTAGCGGAAATCACTCTGATACCTATTTACAATCCGCAAAAGTTTTGGAAAACCCAAAAGTCGCAGAAATTTTAGCACAAGCACTTGCTCTTCAAATCAAAGAATCTGGTATAAAGATTGATTGTATCTGCTCACCTGCACTAGGTGGAATACTTGCAGGATACGAACTAGCACGTGCACTTAATACACGTTTTATTTTTACAGAACGTGTAGATGGAAAAATGACATTAAGAAGAGGATACAAGGTCAAAAAAGGTGAAAAATTTCTTGTTTGTGAGGATATTATTACTACTGGTGGATCTGCATTAGAAGCGGCACAATGTATCAAGGAACAAGGAGGAGAGATTCTTGCATATGCAGGCTTAGCCAATCGTGGATTTTGTCAACGCGTAGGAAGTAATTTAACTAAAAAACCTGAATGCAAATTGCCTGATAACGTGCCATTATTTGCATTAGAAGATTTTATTTTTAATATGTATGATTCTAATAACTGCCCACTCTGCAAAGAAGGAAGTCAAGCAATTAAACCAGGTAGCAGGGGAAACTAACTTGATAAAAGAAACTTTACAAAATGCCCTAATTATACCTAGATTCAAGGCTTTTGTAACCGATCTTTTTATGATATACACCCCCATTCTATATATAATGACTTATTTTGTACTAGATGGTGCCAAATCTTTTCAAAATAATCAAGGTGCTATATTAATTTGTTTTTTACTTTATGGTTTTTTACTTGCAAGCTTTTTTTCTGCAAAAAAACAAACTCCTGGTTTTAAATACGCACAAATCCAACTTACTCAAATTAATGGTAAAAAAGTTAGTTTTTTACAAGCATATTTGCGATTTTTTATTTGGGCTCTTTCTATGGCCTTACTAATTGGAATATTCTTTCCTTTTTTTACAACAAAACATCAATGCTTGCACGATTTAATTTGCAAAACAAAGGTCACTCTTACATAAGCCCAAAAATTCCCAATTCTATTACTTTTATCTCTATCTTTTTATCTATCTTTTATATTTTTTTGGTAAAATGCCAAAGCTTATTTAATTTTATAAGGATTGTTTTATGGAACTGGAAAGTCGCTTTTTTACATTTGCGAGCCTAATAAGTCATGATCATGATTTTATCATTGGGTTTTATACTGTTTTATGTGCAATTATTACAGTGTTTGTTAGCAAACTTGCTACACGAAAAATGCAAATGACCCCCAATGGATTACAAAATATTTATGAAACTGTTATCGAAGGTATCTTAAATGTCGCAAAAGATGTAATTGGTGAAGAAAATGCTAAAAAATACTTCCCGCTGGCTGGGAGTCTTGCAATTTTTATTTTTTTCTGCAACATGATTGGTATTATTCCTGGATTTGAAGCACCCACTGCAAGCTGGAACTTCACTCTTGTTCTTGCATTGATTGTATTTTTTTATTACCATTTTGAAGGAATTAGAGCACAAGGTTTTGTAAAATATTTTTCTCATTTTTCTGGCCCTATGCTCATTCTTGCACCACTAATGTTTCCCATTGAAATCATCTCTCATCTTTCTAGAATCATCTCACTGACCTTTCGTCTGTTTGGTAATATTAAGGGTGATGATATGTTCTTGCTTGTAATGCTTATGCTAGTACCTTGGTTGGTACCTATTGCACCATTTTTTATCCTTGTATTTATGGGGATTTTACAAGCTTTTGTATTCATGATTCTTACCTATGTATATCTTGCTGGGGCTATACTCATACAAGAAGAAGATCAGCATTAATGTTTAATAACCTACACACTTTCCTAAAAATACTAGAAGTTTTTGTAGGAATCTTTTTTGGAGTCGCAATCTTTGGCTCCATTTTTATTTTTTTTCTTTTTTCTACATTAGGCACTATAACAAGTTTTATTTTTACACTCTTTTCTTTTTGTTTTTTTACTTTTATGGGTTTACTTACGCAATCATTAATTTTCTTACTCAAAAAATAATTTTGGCATAATATTTGCTTTATATCCCCAAAAGACATTATCTGAGATTAAAGGGATATTATGCGCATCATTTCTGTAATTAACAAACTTTTTACGTCAAAAAAAATTTTTAATAAAAAATTTCACGCTACTTATTTTTTTAAAAATCTTCCTACTGATACACTTACTCTATCAACAACATATCAAAAAATACAACAACTTCAACCTCAAAAAAACTATCTTCAAAATAAACACACACTTTTAGATTTTACTAAACAATTACAAGAAAAACAAATCATCGATGATCATGAAAAAATCGCTCTACATTTTCTCATTAAAAAAAGCAAAAAGATAGATTTTAAAAGCTTTAATGCTTTTGCGCACCAAAAAAATCTCAATAAAAAAATGCAAAAACTCTTAATAAAAAGTATCCATAAATTACAAATGGTGCATTATATTACTTCACACTCTTCATGAGAACTTTTTCACCAGGCATTTGGTATTCTTTGCCACTATGCCCAACAGCATGAATTCTTGCATCAAAGTCTGGATATAATTCATTTGCTACAAATAGTTGCTTAGCCTCAAGCAAAAGTGTCTTTGAATATTTTCCAATATCTAAAAGATCAAAATAATCACACATAAATGCAATTCTACTTTTTTCAACAACAGGAGGATATTCTGGCACAATCGCTTGCATAGGAATATTAAATTTTACTGCCTCACTCTCTGTGCTTGGCAATTCCTGTGAACTTGCATGCATCAAGCCCAATTGATCAGATTCGCAAATACAAATACTAGCTTTTTTTTCACAAATAATATTTTTAAACGTATCTTTTAAATCACCATCACTCTTAGAATAAAAACATACAGAAAAAACAATTGGCTCACTACTCACAGGCGCAAAAAAACTAAAAGGGGCGAGATTTATCACTCCTTGATTATTTACTGTAACAATCCATGCAATTGGCCTTGGAATAATACAGTTATCCAAAATTTTAATTTTTGATAATGCAGAAATTTCTTCTAAATTAATTTGCAAATTCTTCCTTTTTTAATTGTTTTTCAATTGCCAAAATCACTTCTTCTGGCTTAAGATCCTTCATGCATCGATGATGCCCCAAAGGACATTCTCTTTTTTGACAAGGTGCACAAGAAAGATGTTTATTAATCACAATACAATTCTTCATCTGCCAAGGCAAGCAATAAGTAGGATGAGTAGGTCCAAAAAGTATAATCGCTGGTGTATTGCACCCCACAGCAATATGTCCCGCTCCACTATCATTACCAATAAATAAATCTAATGATGCAATATAATCTACAAGCTCAGACACTGAGGTTTTTGCACTCAAATCAAATAAATTTGAAAAATCCTGATTCTTGGCATTTTCCTTGACCATTTTTATAATTTTTTGATTAAGTACAACATCTTGTGATGCACCAAAAAGAAACACTCTATGCCCTTGCACAATCACATATTCCACAATTTGAGCAAAATATTCTGGCAACCATGCTTTTGCACTACCAAATGCAGCACCCGCGGCAATACCAATATTTTTTCTTTTTTCAGAACCATGTTGTAGAATCTTTTTTTGATAAATAAGATTAAGCCCTCCAACCCTCTCATTTATCCCCAAACCCTCTAAAATTTGCGCATAGCTCAAAACCTGATGTGTCACCTTTTTTTTCTTCACACTACAATTTAGTAAAAAATTACGTAGAAATCCATTAAAACCCACCCTTATGGGACTCCTTGTTGCAAAAAGCAAAAAAGCTGAATAAAAGTGATTCGTAAAAGTAATAGCTATATCACATTTTCCAATTTCTCTTGCGAATTTATAAGTCGCAAAAAGGCGATTTTTAGCTTCTTTTGTATGATCGACAAAAACTTTTTTTACTCGCTCATCACGCGTAAAAAGATCGCACACTCCTTGTGGACCTACCAAAATAAAAACTGCATCTTTATAATAATGCTTAAGAATTTCAAATATAGGAGTTAGCATCACTCCATCACCTAACCAATTAGGCAGTCTAATCAAAATCTTCATCGTCTATCTTTTAACATAGTTCTTTTTTATTTTATTGTTATAATAATACATAAAAAATTTGTAAAATAAAAATTATATTTTGGAGTTCATATGTTAATTACACCACGCACGTTAAGCGGTTTTAAAGACCGACTACCCAAAGAAGCTATTGCGAAAGAAAAACTACTAAAAAAAGTCACACAAGTTTTTGAAAGTTTTGGCTTCACCCCTATAGAAACCCCGCATTTAGAATATGCAGAAATCCTCGTAAAACAAGGTAGTGAAGAAATACAAAAAGAACTTTATCGCTTTCAAGATCATGGTGGACGAGATGTAGCATTGCGTTTTGACCAGACTGTACCTTTAGCACGCTTTATTTCTCAATACAAAAACGAACTCCCCCTACCTTTTAAGCGCTATGTAGTCGGAAATGTTTTTAGAGGAGAACGTGCACAAAAAGGACGTTATAGAGAATTTACACAATGTGATTTTGACTTTATTGGGAGCAATTCTATTGCCTGTGATGCAGAAATTATTCAGGTAATTTATGCATCTATGTTAAGCCTTGGAGTTGAAGATTTTATTATCTGGCTTAATCATAGAAGTATTTTAAATGGAATCTGCCAGTATTTTGGAATCATAAATGAAGAAGACATTCAAAATACCTTGCGAATTATTGATAAGATTGAAAAAATTGGTATTGATGGTGTGAAAAATGAACTTAAAGAAAATCTTAATTTATCAGATAAAAAAATTGAAGGATTATTACAAACTACAAACATTAAACAAACACAACATAAAGAAGAATTTTTTAAAGAAATTGCTCCCATGAAGGAATGGAATGCTGATCTAAAAAAAGGAATTGAGGATCTTGAAAATATGTATAAGATTTTAGAAGAATTGGAAATGAGTCATGATTCTTATCGTATTAATTTTTCTATCGCAAGAGGATTAGGTTATTATACAGGCATTGTTTATGAAACCACATTAACCAGACTAAAATCCCTAGGCAGTGTATGTTCCGGAGGTAGATATGACAATCTTACCAAAACTTTTTCAAAAGAAAATATGAGTGGGGTTGGCGCTTCAATTGGGCTTGATAGATTGCTTGTTGGGCTGCAAGATTTAGGATTATTAGATAACAAGTCCACCACAGCTAGAATATTATTAATCTGCACCAAAGAAGAATTTTTGCCATTTGCTCATCGTCTTGCAGAATCTTTTAGACGCAGTGGAGTTAACACAGAAATCTATCCTGAAGTAACAAAATTAAAAAAACAATTAAGCTATGCAGATCAAAAAGGGCATGAATTTACCATCATTATTGGTGAGGAAGAGTACAAAAATAAAGCTATTACACTAAAAAACATGACAACGGGTATGCAACTTGAACATCTAGGATTCTTAAAAGCCCTAGAAATTATCAAAACCCATTAATTATTCTCTTTAGGCCTTAAACCTAAAGATCAAAATATCGATTAAAAACTTTTGTTATAAATCTAAAGTTATATTTATTGCCGCACAATATATCACCATAAAAAAATCTAAAATCCATATAAAATACATTTAAGAGAATAGAGAGAATAGAGAGAATAGAGAGAATAGAGAGAATAGAGAGAATAGAGAGAATAGAGCCTTCATACTCAAGCTCCATTCTTCAACTTTTATATTTTTAAAATTTATAGCTCACATAGCAAGTTACAGAACGACCTGGTGCAGGCTGTCTACCAGCAGGGCTAGTTCCAATTCCTCTAAAATAATATTTTGCATTAAAAAGATTATTAATCCCTAGAGATCCGTCAATTCTCTGTTTTCCATGTTTCCATAGCGTTCTTGAAATCTGTGCATTAAATACAAAATAATCTGGTAATTGACCCTTTTTACCATCCATGCTTTCTTCTTTAGTGTTCATAATATCTGAATAACTTTTTGCATAATAATATCCAGAAATACCTAAAGTTGCAAATTTTGGAATATCATAAGTTGCGTCAAAGCTAAATTGATGTGGAGAAACATAAGGCAAGAATTTACCATGAATTTCTTCTGTTTTATGATTTGCTACTCTTGCATCAGTAAAACTATATGCAAGGTGAATATTTAATCCACGCACAGGTGTGATATAAGTCTCTAACTCCACGCCTTGAGAAAGTGCAGATACTCCATATAAACCTTGTGCAAACCTTCCAATGCGATAATTATCTGCAAAAATTGCAAAATATGTAGCATTAAAGCTTACATAAGGATTGAGAAAATATCTTGCTCCTACTTCTGTATTTTGAAAAGTTGTTGTTACCTCAAAGCTTGTGCCTGTAATATCACCTGTTTGTGGTGGTAAGAAGCTTTTTTGATAGTTTGCATAAAACACCAAATCTTTAATCGGTTTATAGGTAATACTAACTGCCGGATTAAATTGATGAGAAGTCTCTCTTACTATTCCATTGCTCACGCCATCTTTTATATTACTATACCCAGGATTTAATAACTCATAACGCAAACCCGGATTAATGCTTAATTTTTCATCAAAAAATTTAATCTCATCACTGATATAAAATGCCCAAAAATTATTGTAATAATTTGTGCCTTTTGTAGTCTTTGGTTGCATAACACCATTATGATAAGTGCTATAATACAAATCTTCACCTGTATATCTTGCACCTACAACAATATTTTGTTTCACAGATCCTGTTGTAATTCTAAAATTTGCCTTTGGTTCAAAAGTATTAACTACAAATCGTCTTAAATTATCTATTATAATATCACCTGTTAGAGCACTACCATTTGTAACTTGATTATATCTGCCTTGATCAATTACAAAATTTCTTGTCGCATCATGGAAATAATAATTCAAACTAAAATCTCCATCAAATTTTTCGCCACTTCCAAAAAACCAATTATAACTCACACCCATGCGCTTAGCTATACCACTATTATATTGATTTGGACGAAGGTTTTGAAATCGATTATTATAATAATCTTTTGTTCCTAATGATCCTGGATCATTTGCCTTAAAGTAATAATATTGATAAAATCCCTTAAACACATGATTTGCATTAATTTTATAAATTGCATCAAGTTTATAATTTTGCACACTAGTATCGCTATTTTCTCTAAAACTTTGTCCTCCAATAATATTAGCTTGTGCTTGAATCCCAAAGTGCTCGCCAATCATCCCTCCACTTCTTAAAAAAGTATCAAAAAGCATATTGTTTGCAAGGCCAATTTTGCTATTAAAAGGCTGACCTGTATCTTTGCCCCAAAATGTAATTCTCTCAGAAATTTCATTTTCCCATTCTTTTGGAATTTCCTTACTAATTATATTGATCACACTACTAAAAGTGTTTGGACCATACTGCACGCTTGCTCCACCTTTAATCACATCGATACGCTCTACCATCTGAAAAGTTGTTGGAAAAATTGCAAGTTCAATATTACTATAAGGACCACCATAAACATTATTACCATCTAGTAAAATCAATCCTGTATTTGTATGCCCGTTTCCTGCGCCACCAAAACCTCTAAATTGCAACTTTGGTAAAACACCCGTTCCAGAATACTCTCTTACTTGCACACCAGGAACTTCCTGTAACGCAGCATCAATAGTAACATGTCCAGATTGTTTTAATTGCTTGTTACTAAGCACAGATCTTGATCCAGGATTATTAACAATATCCTCACTCTTATAACTTGCGCCATCAATAATTGCTTCATCTTGCGTAGTAATATCTTGCAACACCACACTATCCTCGGCCAATAATAAACAAGCACCAACAATTGAACAAAAAAACTTTTTTTTCATAACTTTCCTTAACTATTTTTTAAAAAAATCTCACTAAGATAATTTTAGTTTATATTATAATAATTATTCTTATAATTATATTAAAAAAAATTTTAAAATTAAAAAATTTTTTAAAGAAAAAAAGATTTTTAAAAAATAAATTAAGGACGACAAATAAAATAATCCAACTCTGCCAAAATAAGTGCAATATCATATTTTGCTTGTGCAATATTTGTACGCGCTGTATTTAACAATAATTCTGCATCAATTAGTTCGGTATAAGTACCTATTCCTTGTGCATAACGATTATTTGTAATTTTATAATTTTCCTCTGCTTTATTCAAAGAATCTTTATTAATTGTATATTGTTCTTTAGAAAGATTTAGACGTTTGAAATAATCTTGAAGTTTAATTTTTAATTCTCTTTTCAAAGCCTTAATCTTATTTTGCAAAGATAAAATATATACACGCGAGGCTTGATATTTATAACCATCACTAAGTCCATTAAAAAAATTCCAACTTAAATTCAAACGCAATTGGCTTTGTAATCCATAGCTAGTAGAAACGATGCTACTTCCACCATCTATATACCAATATTTTATCCCAGATAAATCAAGCTTAGGAAGAAAATTACTATAACTGATTTTATGTTGCAATTTTGCAGAATCTAACAAAGATAATAAATTTAAATATTGTGTATTTCTCTCTAAAACTTGGGAAAAAATCTCCTCCTCATTTAACACGATTTCTGTATCAATTTCTATATCTTTTAATTCTTCCAAATGTACAGGAATTTTTAATAATTGCTCTAAAGTTTTTAATTGATAATCAATATTCAACTCAGCATTTTTAATACTAATCAATGTGTTTGACAACAAAATATCCATACTTAATGATTCATTTTTTGCACGGATTCCCTGAAAAACAAATTGCTGCGCTTTTGTTCTTTGTATTTCGAGATTTTTCTTTCTTGTTTTTAAAATTTCAAGTAAAATTTTAGACTGTAAGGCATGGATATAAGCACTTTTTGTCTTAAGCACAACATTAAATACAGAATCACTAAGTGCATAATCCAAACGCTTTACTTCTTCTTTAGAATCCTTAATTGCATAATAATCTTTCAAGCCATTAAATAAATTATAAGAAAATTTAAGATGAAACGCATTTAAATAATAATCACTACTCTTACCTGGAACGTTATAACTAAAACTATAACCCCCATCAAATGCTGGCATCAGTGCAGAGTATTTTGCTTTTTTAAGATATTCACCTTGTTTTTTTAAACCTTCTTGCGTAGCAATAAAATCACTTTTTTGTAGTGCAATCATAACTGCTTCATCTATACTCAATGCATTTACAAAACAAAAAAATAAAACAAAAACAAAAATTTTCATTTTTTATCCCTTAAACAAAGCAATAATAAAGCAGGAATAATCAGAACTGTAATAAGTGTAGAAAAAACAATTCCACCAATTAATACCGCTCCAAGACCTCTGTAAATCTCACTCCCATTTCCAGCAAAAAGCACAAGAGGAATTAGTGCCAATACACTAGTTAACATACTCATATAAATAGGCACTAATCGTGTTTTTGTCGCATCAAGCACAGATTCTTTAATAGACATATGATAGGTATTTTGATTGATTAAAGTTTGATAAACAATCAAAATTGCATTATTTACCACACTACCCACTAAAATAATAAAGCCAAACATTGTCAACACATCTAGATTCTGTTTTGCAATAAATTTATCCACCAAAAATAACCCCATCAATCCTCCTGTTGTAGCCAGCGGGATTGTCAAAATAATAATAAAAGGATATAAAAAATTCCCATATAATGCACATAAAATCAAATAAGTAATTAAAATTGCCAACACAAAACCATCAAACAATTCTACTTTTAACGCTTGTAGCTTCCCTGCACCTCCAGATAAAACAATGTCATTTTCATCGTCCTTTAAAATAGGATTGACTACTTTTTCTTGTAAAATTTCTGTAACCTTTTCAATTGGCATAGAATCCTTAACATTCAAAATTAATAATAGATTTCTCTTTTGCTCAAAATGTCTGATATTTGAAACACCAAATTCATTTTCTACTCTAGCAAGAGATCCTACAGAAACTACACTCCCATTTGAAGTATAAATTTGAGAATATAAAATATCTTCTGGGGAACTCTCTTCCCTTCCTCTAAACACTCCTTTAGTATCCAAGATAATATCAAGACTCTTCCCTTCATTACGATATTCTCCCACTTTCTTACCCTTCAAAAGCACTTCTACAATCGTTCCAAAACTTTGTGCATTTAAACCATTTAATGCAAGATTCCTAGAATCAGGATAGAGATTGATTTCTTGATTATTTAATTCTAAAGAGGGCACCACTCTAATATTAAGATTTGGTAACACCTCCTTAATAGCTGCAATAATTTTTCCTGCACTCCTACTTAAAGAATCTAAATTATCCCCTGTGATATTAATATCAATACTTGAACTCAATGCCCCACTAAAGACTTCTTGCTGCAATACTACACCGCTTACATTAGGAATAGTATCAATACTTTCTTGAGCATATTCCATTAACTCTTTGATTCTATTAGGATTTTCTGCAACAAGATAAAAATACAAACTATCCCCTGCACTAATGAAAAAATCCTTAATTAATGGTACTTCGCTATGAGTAGTATTTTTTTGATTTTTTGATAAATAAGGTTCAAAATCTGCTTGAAGCATCTTTACAATACGCTGCTTTTCCCCCAATGAAAGCCCTGGTGGCACACTCAAATAAGCAATGATAAAATTTTGATTCCCTTTGGGAAGATAATCTGTTTTGGGAAATGCAATAAAACTAAATACTCCGCACATTCCCACAAAAATTACAATACTTGCAATCTGTCGCCAAGTATTTTTTACACAAAATTGCACACCCTTCATAATCCATGTAGCAATCTTCTCTCCCATGCTAACAAAAAAATTATCAAGATACCCTGTGGTTTTATAAGTTTTTCTTTGAGGTTTTTTGTATTTTAAAAGTACATATAAAAATGTCGGAATAATAAAAATACAAACAAAAAAAGAAATACCAATCGAACTACTTGCAGCCATTGCAATATCAATAAATAATTTTCCCGCATCACCTTTTAAAAAAATAATAGGAATAAAAATAGCAATAGTTGTAATACTAGATGCTAATAATGCCCCCACAACCTCTCTTGTCCCCTTCAAACAAGCTTGAAAAAGACTTTGTTCCTTTTTAGTGTGACGCAAAATATTTTCTAATACAACAATTGCACTATCAATAATCATACTAATTGCAAAAGAAACTCCTGCGAGTAAAACCACATTTAGCGTACGATCAAAAATCTCTAACACAATAAAAGAGCCAATAATACTTAACGGAATCACCAAAGTAATCACTACTAAGGACATAATATTTCGCAAAAATATCAATAAAACAAGGGTAGAAAGCATAATACCTATCAAAATATTTTGCTTAACAAGATTAATAGAAGTTTGAATATATTGTCTTTGATCCCTCCCCCACTCAATCACAATTCCACGCTTTTCTAAAAAATTTTGATTAAGTTTTTGTGTGAGTTCTTCAACTCTGTTTGTAAGATCCAAAATATTGGCTTGTGCAGTCGGACGAATCTGTATAGAAATCACTTTACTATTATTATGCAAATGATAACTAGAAATTTGCTCATAGCCCTCAGAAACACTCCCTACATCTCGAAGTAAAATATTTTTATGATTGAGTGTTTTTATCACCGTATCTCTAATAGAATCTAAACTTGCATATTCCCCTGTTGTTGTAATTCTATAACTGCGTTGTGAAAAATTCATACTTCCTGCAGAAATATTAACATTTTGCTTTTTGATACTTGCAATCACATCATCAATTCCTATGTGAAAAAATGCAAGTTTTTGTGTATCTAATGTGATGAAAATTTGCTTTTTTCTCCCTCCGCTAACATAAACTTCCCCTACTCCATCAATACGCTCATAATATTTAATAATCTCATCGCTAATAAAGTTTTTATAAGTATCAATATCATCACTTGGATATAAAGTCTTAGCAAATAAATACACAGAAATTGGAACATTTTCACCCGTCATTTTGACAATAGGCTTAGATGCATCTGTAGGATAGCCTCTCACCTCTTCAAGCCTTGAAGTCACATTCAAAAGCATATTTTGCAAATTTACATCCACATCAAATTCTAAGGTAATGATTGCCATTCCTTGTTTTGAAGTTGAAGTAATACTCAAAAGATTGGGGATATTTTTGAGATATTTTTCTTGTTTTTCTGTAATTTCTTTTTCAATTTCATAAGGCGTTGCACCACTCCATGAAGTATAAATACTCACAACAGGGCGCACCACTTGTGGCAAAAGCTGGTAAGGCATTTTTTGCAAAGCCATTAAACCAAACAAAAGCAAAAATATTGCTGCAACAAAAACCCCAACAGGATTTTTTAAACAATACTTAATCCATTGATTCACGGGATTTCTCTAACCTCACTACCATCTTCTAATTTATCTTGCCCACGCAAAACAATTTTTTGATTCTCCTGCATATTCCCCTGCACTAATGCTTGATTGCGATTGACAGATAAAACATCTACTTCTACAAGCACGGCTTTTTTGTCTTTAACAATAAATACAACAGCCTTGCCATTTCTCTGCACAATACTATCTCTAGGAATTAAAAATCCACTATTTTTCCTATCTACATTTAATTTAATTGTAGCAGGCATTCCATCAAGCAACATATTATCCCCATTAATACTAATATACACAGGAAAATTTCTAGAATTCACATCAGCTTTTGGAATAATAGCAACAATTTTTCCCTTATAAGTTTTATTATTAATTGTTGCATTAACAGCCTGTCCTAATACAAGATGATTAGTCATAAAACTTGGCACATCAGCCACAACTTCCACATCTTTAGTATTTAGAATCTGACAAATTACTTCACCTGAACTAATCCACTCACCATGATGGACCTTTTGATCTACAATCACACCATCAAATGGTGCATAAATCTCCTTATGCCCTAAATCCAAAATCGAAATATCCAACTCAGTTTGCAATGCCAAAATACTTGCTTCTTGTGATTTTACTTCATATTCTATATTTTCATACTGTTGCAAGGGAATTGATTGTGTCTCCAGCAAATTTTTATATCGCTCCAAATCTTTTTTCTTTTTTTCCAAAATATACCGAGCTTGGTCCAATTTAGCCTGCTTTATAATAATGTCTTTTTGCAAAAACTCATCATTAAGACTAAGGAGTTTTTCACCCTTTTTTACATGCTGCCCTAAGCGAAAATACACCTTCTCTACTGCGCCATTAGATTGCGAAGCAATATTTGCTACTTCTTTAAAAATTACATTGCCTACAAAGTTTTCTTGTTGTTGTAAATAACCTTTTTTGATAGGAATAGTATTAATAGCAATAGGTTTTGCAAAGAAAACCTCAAGAACTAAAAAAAATATAACAAAAATCTTATTCATAAAAAGCTTCTAAAATTTTGTTTAATGTTTTTAAAAACGCTTTTTTTTCTTCATCTTGCAATGCTTTATCAATCTTTTGTTCATTAATCTCTTGCATAACCTTTTCAATAATCTCTACTTTTTTCCTCCCTAACTCTGTCAATTCTATATACACTACTCTTTTATCCCCATCTTGATGAATCCGTGATATAAGTCCCTTGGCTTCGAGTGTTTTCATTGCTCGAGAAATCGTCCCCTTATCTTTATCAAAAATTGCAGCAATTTCATTGATATTTGACATTTTATTTTTTTTTACAACCGACAAAATCCCTGCTTGCTCAAATCCAATATCAAATTCCCTTAGCATATTAGCAAGTAGTACACGAATATTTTTAGCGGCAAAAAACAACGCTTTAACAACATTTTTTTCTTCATATTTCATCAAATATCTCGCTTAAAAAATCACTATTTAATTATTTTTTAAATTATAGCAAAAAACTACACGATTAATTTTTCTCTATTTAGATCTCATTTTTTTAAAATCTATTTTACTTCCTTTTTATTTAGTTCTAAAAAATTATGCTACAATTATAAAACTTGGTATAGCAGGTGATTGCTCACTACTGAGAGGAAAGTCCGAGCTACAGAGACAGGATTCCATTTAACAAATGGCTAGCGCAAGCTAAGGGAAAGTGCAACAGAAAAGAACCGCCATTTTTGGTAAGGGTGAAAAGGTGGGGTAAGAGCTCACCGGAATTTAAGTAATTAAATTTGTCTATGTAAACCCAATCCGTAGCAAGAAGAGTATGGTTATTGTCTCATTATATAAAACTCTTTGCTTGAGCTTTGTTGTAAAACAAAGCCTAGATAAATAATCACCCAACGACAGAACTCGGCTTATCGCTATACCAAAACTGCATCTTTTTCTCAAGGAAATCTGTGAATTTACAAACTTCAAATTCACCACATATTTCTGTTTTACTTAATGAAGTTTTAGAAATTTTCAAAGACATTTACGAAGGTATTGTTATTGACTGCACGTTAGGTTTTGGCGGTCATACAAAAGCCCTACTTGAACAAAACAAAAATATTAAAATTATAGGGATTGACAAAGACAGCGACGCTAGAAATTATGCTTGCAATTTACTACAACCATATAATGATAGATTTACATGTGTTGCTGGAGGATTTGGAGATAAAATCACAGAACTTATTGCCAAATATGGCAAAGAAATCAGAGGTGTATTGGCAGATATTGGTGTAAGTTCCTATCAGCTTGATATGCCAAATAGAGGTTTTGGCTTTGATAGTGATATTTTAGATATGCGTATGGATAGCACAAATGCTTTTGATGCAAAATATATCCTTAATCATTACTCAAGCTATGATTTAGAAAAAATTTTCTCCACTTATGGTGAGCTCAGAGAAAGCAAAAAACTCGCTCAACTTATCACACAAGAACGCACCAAAAAACCTTTTTATTTTGCAAAAGATTTTAGTGTTTTCTTAAAATCATATTTTAAAAATCCCAAAATTTTACCGCTTGTATACCAAGCCATTAGAATCGAAGTCAATCAAGAATTAGAAGAGCTAAAAAAACTACTTAACGCTTCATTAAATCTTAGTGATGCATTACTTTGTGTAATTACCTTTCATTCTCTTGAAGATAGAATATTAAAACAAACACTAAAAGAATATTCACAAAGCTGTGTTTGTGATAATAGTGTATTTAAGTGTATCTGTGGAAACAACCACCAAAAAGGAAAACTTCTCACTAAAAAACCCATTATCCCCACCCCAGAAGAAATCAAAAAAAATCCACGATCAAGAAGTGCAAAAATGCGCTGCTTTCATTTCCAAAAATTAGATTGAAAATATTTTAAAATCTCCCAAAATATAAATCTTATTGATTCTTGAGAATATCTAAAATACTTTGTGCATGCCCTTTTGTTTTTACATTATAAAATGCATGTTGAATTTTTTTATCTTTAATAATAAAAGTACTCCTAATAATTCCAAATACTTCTTTGCCATACATCATTTTCTTCCCATAAGCTCCATAACTACTTGCTACTTTTTTATCAGGATCACTAAGTAATATATGTTGCAATTGCTGTTTTTCTATAAAATTTCTATGGCTTTTTGTGCTATCTGGACTTACTCCTACAACCACCGCACCACACTCTTCAAACTCTCCTAACAAGGCGCTAAAATCACGACCCTCCAGTGTACAACCTGGTGTGTTATCTCTTGGATAAAAATAAAGAACAACAGTCTTTGACTCTAAATCTTTTAAATAGATCTCAATATCATCCTGATTTTTTAAACAAAACTCAGGAGCTATATCTCCAATTTTTAACATATTTTATCCTTTTTATAATACCATGCTTTATTTTAGTAATTTTTTTTTCGCTTGTTTCTATTATAAGATTTTTAAATCTTATTAATTCAAACAACAATAAACTTTTGTGTATATTATTTTGATATTTTTCTAAATATTTTAGCTTCAAAACTTCCAGCACGCTTTCTTTGTCATACTGCATATTTTTATCAAGCTTTTCATCTAAATCTACCCATACTGCATTCCAAATATGCAATGCATAAATATCCTTTTGATACTGCAGCTTATAATATCCCTTAGGCTTAATAAAGTCTTTTGCTTCAAACCAGTTAATTTCACAAAATGTATTTGGAGTTTTTAAAAATTTTTGCATATTAAAATCTTGTATCATTTTATCTATCAATTCAGGACCAATCACACCCCACAAAACTTTTTTAACTCCATTGCTATAATTAACAATATTTTTTTCATCATTTAAGATTTCATCACATCTTTTCAATAAAGTATTAATAAAATCACATTCCTTAGGTGTTTTAATAATACAAGTAGTAGCCATCACCTCCCCCTCATTATCATTACGCTGCATAGCAAAGACATAGTCTTCTTGAAAATCAAAAGATTTACAACAAATTACATCCATATCCGACCAATAAGAACCCTTTTTCTTCAAAATGTGATAGCGAAAATAATCACTAAAAGCAGCAATTCCCACGCTTCCTCGATCGTCAAAAAAAATTTTATCTTCATCTAAAATCTCTCTAGCATCACAAATTTTAAATAAATCAATCTCATTGTTTTGACTTTCTTGCATAATTCTTTCTCGCAAAAATTGCATAGAAACATCATTAGGAGTATAAGTATAAAGATGAAATTCATGCCCATTTTTTAAATACGAAAGTACACATAAAACTTCAATAACACTAATACTATTTTTTGAAGGATCTTTACTATACCAAAAGCTCTGAATAATTTTATTAGACAAAATTAACACCTCTAGTAAATAATTACACTTGTTTTTTGAGGACCATGTACCCCAAATACTGTTTGCAATTCAATATCTGCAGTTCTTGAAGGACCTGCAATAAATAAAATATTAGTTGCTAAAACATTATGCAAACCTTTAAGATACTGCACTCCTGCATATAAATTAGGCATAATCTTTGTAGAATCCAAAAGCATAATACAATAAGGTGCAATTAATGATGCCAATCTCGGGGACTGTATCGAACTTACAATACCAACAATTCCTAAATTTGCAATACCACATTTTGCTTCCACAATACTTGCCTCAATTTCAAATAGATCCTCACGCACTTCTTCAATACTTTTTTCATAAGGAAGCAATTTTACATCTTTTAAATTATCTATATCTATGCTCAAATCTGTTGCACAAAGCATTTTTTTAATATTTGCATTTTTTACAACTTTTTGCAAATCTTCCATAACCTTATCTCTACTTGAAAGAATTACCTCTGCCTTATTATTTGTTTGAAATTTAATAAATTCTTCTAAAAGTGTATTTTCTTCATGATTAATTGCATCAATAAAAGAAGTATTAAACTCAAACTTTTCTCTGTATTGCAATGCATCTTCTATATTTTTTAATATGGTTTCTCTACTCATAAATTACCCCCTGAAGCTTTTTAATTTCACTATGCAAATTTGCATCAATCTTTGGATAGTTGCGATATTTTGTCCATTTATTAAGAATTGGGATAAAACGATGGAATATTTTTCCCATGCCACCAAGATTTTTTGCTAACCATAACACACTTCTCCATTTCTTACCACAAGTAGCATTTTTAGCAAACCCACTCATCAAAAACTGTTCAATAGAATTCTTTACTTCTTTTTTATAACCTAAAACCTTACCATATCCCTGCCCAACCTTCTCACTTCTCAAATCTCTAATCAATTCTGCCAAAGGAATCTTAACTGGACAAACTTCAGAACACCTACCACATAAACTACAAAGATCAAGCATAGGAGCACAATTATTTAAACCAAAAAGTTGCGGGGAAATAACTTCCCCAATAGGACCTGGGTAAGTACTCAAATATGCATGTCCTCCAATTTTATCATATACCGGACAATGATTAAGACAAGTCCCGCAGCGAATGCAACTTAAAGATTTAAAAAAATTCCTATCATTGAGCATATTTGAACGATTATTGTCTAACAAAATAACATGCACTTCTCTAGGACCATCTTTTTCACCTTCTTTTCTTGGAGAAGTAATAATATTGTTGTAACAAGTAATAGGTGCACCCGTAGCAGAAGGCACAAGCAATGTCCCCAAAATAGATGCATCTTCAAAACTTTCAACAACTTTTTCGATTCCACAAATTGCTACATGTATGTCACAAGCCGTACTTGTCATACGACCATTACCTTCATTTTCCACAAGCCAAATCGCACCTTCATCTGCAATTGCAAAATTTGCACCTGTAAGCCCCATTTTAAAGGTTTTAAATTCCTTGCGCAAATGTTTTCTAGCAATTTCATTAAGTTTTTCTGGCTGACTTTCCAAAGATGCACCAAGTTTTTCTTGAAAAATCTCACCAATTTCATAACGATTTTTATGTACCGCAGGCACAACAATGTGAACAGGAGTTTCATCAATAAGCTGAATAATCAACTCTCCTAAATCTGTCTCTATCGCATCAAGACCCTTTTGCTTCAAAAATGCATTGAGATGAATCTCTTCACTTGCCATAGATTTACCCTTCAATATTGAAGTAACCTTTTTTTCTTGCATGAGATTATAAATAATTTCATTTGCCTCTTTTGCATCACTTGCCCAATGCACCTTAATACCATTTTTTGTGGCATTTTCTTCAAACCTTCTCAATAAAGCATCTAAATGTGTAAGTGCTTTTAATTTAACCCTTCTACCCTCTTCTCTTAAATCACTCCATTTTGTATAGCGTGCGTTAATTAAATTCTTGCGATTGTTTTTTAGCGTATCCATCGCGGTTTTAAGATTTTCTCGTAATTGTTTATTTGTTAGTTTTTCCTGTATAATTTCTTGATATTCTTGTGTAGAATGATAAAAAGTTTTCATCTATTTTCCTTAATTAATACCTATTCTTTGTGCTAAAAAATCATAAAGATGCATGCTTTTAATATCAAGCCCCATTTTCTGCATTTTTCCTGAAATATTCAACAAACAACCCCCGTCCCCTGCAACTAAATAATCCACTTTTCTCGATTGTATATCTTTAACTTTCTCCATAACCATAGCATTTGAAATTTCAGGTTCTTTCACACTAAATGTCCCACCAAATCCACAACATTCTTCTTCTTTTTCCAACTCTACTAAGGTAACATTCTTCAATTGTCGCAAAAGTTTTTTTGCTGATGGAATACACTTTGCCACCCTTAAAGCATGGCAATTAGAATGCCAAGTAATGCGTGTTGGTTCACCTTTATCTTGTAATTTAATATCTGAATGAAGATCTAAAAATTCTGAAACTTCAAAAACTCTTTGGGAAAACTCTTTAGCCCTTTGATACTCTGGATGTCCTTCAAAAAGTTCACAATAATCGTGCTTCATCATACCAGCGCAAGAACCACTAGGTAGTACAATAGGATAATCTTCATTGAAAAGATCCATATTATAAAGCGCAACTTTCCTTGTTTCCTCAAAATAACCAGAATTATAACTAGGCTGTCCACAGCAAGTCTGATCTTTTTTAAAAACCACCTCAAATCCCGCATACTGCAAAAGCTTAATAGCATTCACACAAGCACTACTATAAGCTATACTTCCCAAGCAGGTAGCAAAAAAATATACCTTCACCTTTACTCCTCACATTTCATTTCTTTACTTTAACTTATTCTATCAAAGTAAAAACAATTTTATATTTTTAAATTTATTTTTTTATAATAGAAAATAGAAAGTATAAAAAGTATCCCAAAGGGAACAAGCAACATTAATTCTGGTGGCAACAACCCACTCATACTTAATTTTCCAAATGCAAAAAACAATCCCCACATCACAAGAGAAATAACAATAAATATAAATCCTAATAGTGCCAAATTACTATACCTTGCTAATATAGGAGCATAATACGCAATAATAATAGTGGTTAAAGGGACAAAAAAAGGTATTAAAATAAATGCATATAAAATTGCACGAATCTTCTCACTATTTGCATCTTGATTCTGCAAAATCATCAAAGATTGCACTGCATCAATAATAGAAACTGATGGTTTATTCTGATAAATTGTATCCAAAATCTTTGGTCTAAAACCTTTTAATATTTTTAACTGATCAACATTTGCTACGCTTAAACCATTTTTACCAAGTGTGATATCTTTGGGGACCTGCGACACGATTGCATAACTAAGCACCCAATAATCATCAATAAACCTTGCCTCTTTAGAATGTGCAAAAGCCTGCACCTGTCCTTCTTCATCAAGCTGAAAAACCTTAATATTTTCTGCTTTTTTAATTAAAGGATAAAGTTTTTCAAAATATACATAGTTGTTTTCATATTTTACAAGTAAATCTTCAGTAATATTTGAAAAATTTTCCTGCAAAATAATCGCCTCAGCCCTTTCTTGCGCATAAACAAATGGCGTGGCATTCAATCCCACATAAAATAAACTCAATAAAAATGCTATACAAAAAATGGGAGAAAGTATTTGTCTTTTTGTATAACCCAGAGCCAAAAAAGCCGTATATTGATTAGACTTTACTAAATTTAGGTAGAACATTACCGTAGATAATAAAATTGCAATAGGAAGAGTATAATTTAACGCATAAAGAAAATCATATGCAAAAAATAAGACAATCAAGTTTGCGGAATTTGGAAACTGATCAATATACTTTAGACTATCAATGCTAATAAAAAACATTTCTAAAGCACAAAAAATAATCAAAATAAAACGCACATATCTTCGGCCTAAATAAAGAAACATTAAAAATCCTTAAGAGTAAAAAAGTTTTGCAATCTCTTAAAATCTTGATATTCTAAGTAATCTGTCAAGGCTGATACACAATGCTTAATTAATTTTTCTTTTTTATCTCTTTCAGTTTCTTTAAAAATAGCTAATACATAATCAACAACCGGAATTACCGTATCTCTCCCAATACCAAAACGCAATCTTTGATAAGAATTTCCACAATGCATATCTAAAGACTTTAATCCATTGTGACCTCCACTACTACCCCCAACCTTAAAACGAATAGCACCAAAAGCAATATCTAATTCATCATGTACAACAAGTATATTTTCTGTTTTATAAAATTTTTTTATCTTAACAACACTTTCTCCAGAAAGATTCATAAAAGTCTGAGGTTTGACAAGATAAAAAGTGTTACCTGCATTTTTATATTGTGCCATTTCACATAAAAACTTTGATTCATATTTAAAAGATATTTTTAAACTATCAGCCAAAGCTTCTAAGACATCAAAACCGATATTATGGCGAGTGTGAGCATATTGAGGACCTGGATTTCCAAGTCCCACAATGAGATAATTCATTATTTTGCTTTAATCACACCAACAACTGCTACTGAAGGCTTCTCAATAATTTTAACATTTGCATTTTCTGGCAAATCTCTCACTAAAATAGAATCACCAACATCAAGTTTTGATACATCAAGTTCATAAACATTTGGAAGATTCTCCGGTGCTGCCTGCACACCTACTCTCTTTTTAGAATAAATTAACACACCTTTATTTTTCAACCCTACTGGTGTACCAACCGCTTTTACAGGGATTTTATATTTTGATACAACACCTTTTTGTGCTAGCATTAAATCTACATGCAAAAGATTAGAAGTTACAGGGTCTTTTTGATATTCTTGCACAACTACTTCCAAAGTTTTGCCATCTACTTTTACTGGAAACACTAAAGTAGTTTTTGTTTTTATTGCTCTAATAAAATCATTAGTTTTAAATGCACAATGAATATTTTGTACACCCTTCCCATAAATATTTGCAATTAGATAACCATTGTTTCTTAAGGCTTTTACTTCACCTTTTGACATACTCTCTCTAATTATTCCTTCTAACATTTTATTCCTTTTAAATAATTTGTTTATTCTCCATGTGTTCTACACAAAAAAAGCATCTTGTTTATAGTCTAATGAGGCAAAACAGACCCAAACGACTAAAGGTTCTAATTATATCACATTCCTAAAAAATTTCTTGCACATATTTTGTGCTTTGAGATTTTGGAATCGTTTTTTGTTCTGGTAAAGCAAGAACACAAAATTTTCTACTTTTTTCCAAAAATACAATCTCTATAATATCTCCTATTTTTACTTCTTTACTAGATTTTATTTTCTTTCCATTTAAAAAAACTACATGATTATCGCACATATCTTGTGCAATTGCTCGTCTTTTGACAATATTTGTCGTATTTAAAAACTTATCAATGCGCATTTTTCTTTCCAAAAACATAAATATATCTCAAACTAATAACCCCCAAATTTCTAAAATTTATATTAAAAAACATATCTTTTTCCATGGTTTTTAAGTTAGAAGCCTTATAAAAAGAATAAAAAGGAAAATTATACTCTAACTCTAAACGATGCCTATAAGAAAAAGTTTGTGAGATTCCCACATGCGCAAAAAACCCATGAGTTTTTAAATATTGATTACTCTCTGGATAATTTCTTCGCAAACTTGTAATAAACTTCCCATAATTCCACGCATATCCACCACCTATAAAAATACCAAACGGGTGTGTTGATTTAGAAAATTCTACAATATAATCTAATCCAAGATTTGTTGTAGCGATATAAAATGGTTTATTATTATTATATTCTCTAATCTTAAAATCCGCATAATAAGTTGTACTAAAAATCCTCAACCCATGATAATGATTAAAAAAAATCTGATATCCCAATCCCGCTTGAATTGCACTATTAATCTGTTTTACATCATAAGTATAGCAACCTTGACAAAGTTCCTTATATTTTGCAGAATGAATTGCACTCCCTATACCTATTTGTAAAAAGATCCCTCTTTTATATGCATTTTGATAAGGAATCTCTAAGACATTATTTTGTGTATTTTGCAAATCTTGCTCTTGATTTGATTGTAAAATTTTAGATTCTTCTTCCTGTATTATTAACCCCTCAACTTGTTTTTCATCTCTATCAAATGCACTCAAACCAACCAAACACAAAAACAAAAAGATGAAATATTTTTTCATATCATCTCCTATCGTATTTTTTTCATTTTTTTTCTAAAAATTTTATAAATTCTAGAAGCTTTTTTTTCTTCAAATTTTCTAGAATCGCAAATCCAAACATCACTATTTTCTAATGCCCAGTCCATACAAAAATGCTCTCCTGTTGCATTCGCAGAAGAAGAAAAGATTTTATAAAATTTCTGTACAAATTTAATATGCATCTTATCTTTTATTACTCTAAAAGCTTGATTATTTCCATAAATAAAAGTTGTATTCTTTGCTCGCCTCACAGTATTTTTTGCATAAGATGGTATTCTAACACATTCTCTCAATACTCTAAAACTTGCCACTTCCGACAAAGTTCTTTGAGAAATATCACGCCCCTTAATTTGATTGATTTTTTCAAAATCTAAGGCCAGTATTCCTATTGTCGTATCCGTTTGTGCTAGAAAAATTATTGATTATCCTTTAAAAAATCTTGCAATGCTTTTGGTTGATTTACATCCTTAATGCGCATTTCCTCCAAAGCTTCACTAGCAACCCTTGCACCCTCTAGTGTTGTAAAATAAGGAATAGAACTCTTTAAAACCTGTGTTCTAATAATTTTAGAATCTTCTTTACTGCTTTGATTTTCCACCGTATTAATCACCAAATGTATCTCACCATTTGTAATCATATCTTGAATATTTGGTCTTCCTTCATAAATTTTTAAAACTTTTAAAGAATCTATTTTATTTTCTTCTAAAACAGCCTGTGTTCCACTTGTAGCACAAATCTCAAATCCCAATTCCTTAAATCGCTTCGCAATATTTGCTGCATGTTTTTTATCTTTATGACTAAGCGATAAAAATACTCTCCCAGAAATTGGTAATGTATTTTTACTTGCCATTTGACTTTTTGCAAAACTCAATCCAAAACTCTCACTAATCCCCATTACTTCGCCAGTACTCTTCATCTCTGGTCCCAACAATAAATCTGCACCCTGCAATTTATTAAATGGAAATACAGATTCTTTTACTGCAATATGCTTACTCTTCTTTGGCTGATAAACACCATTTTTATATTCTATACTACCAAATACTCCATAAAATTCCAATGCTTCCTTTAAATTCCCTTGCCACATCACTCGTGTTGCAATTTTTGCCAAAGGCATACCAGTAGCCTTACTCACAAAAGGAACAGTTCTTGAGGCTCTAGGATTTACTTCTATAAGATAAAGCTCTTGATTATAAATTGCATACTGCACATTCATCAACCCTATAACACCCATTTCCTTAGCAATCAAACTTGTGGTCTGCGTAATTTCATCTAGCATATCTTGAGAAATCGTGATTGTAGGCAATGAAGAAGCAGAATCTCCACTATGTATTCCTGCTTCTTCAATATGCTGCATAATTCCACCAATATACACATCATTGCCATCACAAATACAATCCACATCAAGCTCAACAGCACCATCTAAAAATTTGTCAATCAATACTGGAGAATTTTCACTAACTTTTACCGCCTCCTCCATATAGGCTCTCAACTCTTCATCATTCTCCACAATCCGCATAGCCCGCCCCCCTAAAACATAACTAGGACGAACAAGCACTGGGAATCCTAATTGGTTTGCAATTAAATGTGCTTCATCTCTTGCAAAAGCAATTCCATTTTCTGGCTGTCTTAATCCATACTCTTTTACAAAATTTGAAAACTTTTCTCTGTCTTCAGCAATATCAATCACCTTTGCAGAAGTTCCAATAATTTTTGTACCATATTTTGTAATTTCTTTTGCAAGTTTTAATGGTGTCTGTCCTCCAAAATGCACAATCACACCATCTGGCTTTTCTTTTTCTAATACAGCACGCACAAATTCAAAACTAATAGGTTCAAAATATAAAATATCTGAAGTATCATAATCCGTGCTAACAGTCTCTGGGTTACAGTTATACATGATACTTGTCACCCCCATATCCTCAAGCGCAAAACTCGCATGCACACAGCAATAATCAAACTCAATTCCCTGCCCAATACGATTTGGTCCCCCACCAATAATCAAAACTTTTTTTCTATCTTGTGTAAATTTTTTTTCAGGATGAAAATTAAAGTCATAAAAACTAGAATATAAATAAGGTGTTAAACTTTCAAACTCTGCTGCACAGGTATCCACTTCCTCATATATACGCTCAATCCCCAAATTTTTTCTTGCTTGATAAACTTCATTTTCACTAATTTCTAATCCATCGTTTTTACTAATTAATTTTGCAAGCATTTTGTCACTAAAACCTAGTTTTTTTGCCTCTAGCATTATGGATTTCTCCTGCAAGATTCCTACATTAACTTTATTTTCAAATAAAATAATTTCCTTAATTTTTTCCAAAAACCAAGGGTCAATCTGACTTAATTCAAAAACCTCTTCAAGACTCATGCCTAAGCGATAAGCATCTGCAATATAAAGCAAGCGATTTGCATTTGGGCGACGAATCTCCTTTTTGATAAATTCTAAATCTGTGCTAATACTATCAAAACCACATAATCCGGTCTCTAGGCTACAAAGTGCTTTTTGCAAACTTTGTGTAAAATTCGCACCAATTGCCATTACTTCACCAATACTCTTCATTGAAGTACTGAGCGTAGAATCTGCTTGTGGGAATTTTTCAAAAGTAAAGCGTGGAATTTTTGTCACAATATAATCGATACTAGGTTCAAAACTTGCGGGCGTGCCTGTAATATCATTTTGAATTTCATCTAGGCTAAACCCTACTGCCAATAATGTAGCAACCTTTGCGATAGGATATCCCGTAGCTTTTGATGCGAGTGCCGAGCTTCTTGATACTCTTGGATTCATCTCAATAACCGTCATTCTACCATTTTTAGGATTAATAGCAAATTGCACATTGCTTCCTCCTGTATCCACACCGATCTCGCGTAAAATTGCAAAAGAATAATCTCTCATACGCTGATATTCTTTATCAGTAAGACTTAAAGCAGGTGCAATGGTAATAGAATCTCCTGTATGCACCCCCATGGGATCAAGATTTTCAATCGAGCATACAATAATACAATTATCATTCTTATCGCGGATTACCTCCATTTCATATTCTTTCCATCCCAACAACGATTCTTCAATCAAAATTTCATTGATTGGACTTGCTTCAAGCCCTATTTTTACTAAATTTTTATACTCTTCAATATTATAAGCTACCCCACTACCTCCACCAGCCAATGTAAAACTAGCACGAATAATCACAGGGAAACCAATTTCTTTGATCGCTTCAAGTGCTTGCTCTTCATTATATGCATAAAAAGATTTTGGAAGATCCATACCAATTTTTAACATCGCTTCTTTAAATGCTTGTCGATCCTCACCTTTTTTAATCGCTTCAGGCTTAGCCCCCAAAAACTCCACACCCTCAAGCATACCTTTTTCATACATTTTCATAGCAACATTTAAAGCAGTCTGTCCACCCATAGTAGGAAGGATAGCATCAACTTTTTCATTTTTTATAATTGCTGCAATAATTTCCTCAGTAATAGGTTCAATATAAGTTCTATCTGCAAATTCAGGATCTGTCATAATTGTCGCAGGGTTTGAATTAATCAAAACTACCCGATATCCCAATGATTTTAGCGTTTTTACTGCTTGTGTACCAGAATAATCAAACTCACAAGCTTGACCAATAACTATGGGACCTGACCCAATCAACAAAATCGTCTTGATATCTTTGCGCTTTGGCATGCTACCTTCCTAGAATATAAAATTTTGCTATTTTACTAATAAAAATCTAAAAAAAAGCTTTTAAATTGTATTTTATACTGGCTCTATTCCACTTTTTTACTAATTCTCTCTTTGTGGAACGATTATTACTTACCTATCAAAAAAGATTCTATAATTAGAAATAAAATTAAATTAAAACATTATGTAAAACTACCACGAAGGAATATTTATTTGAAAAAAAGCCTGTGTCTTGTTTTCATATCATTGTTCTTTTCTCCACTTTTTTCTGCTACAAATAAAACCGTCACACAAATACAAGAAAAATACGATGCTGATACTACACTAAATATACAGATAAACCTTGATAATACCCCAAATGGGGCAGGTGGCTTTTATGGCTGTAATTCCGATCAAAGCGACTGCTACACAGGAGCAATTTTTAGTACATATAATACTCTTACTCTAAATAATAATGCCAATCTTACAGTAAATCTTACTACCACTGGGAATTATGGGAGTTGGGCGGCAGTATTTTTCCGAGGCGAGGGAGGAAAAACTTATGAAATTAAAGGTGGAAGTTTTAGACTAAACCTCCTCTCTCTACCAAATCCTCACTCAGCTTCACCTGTAGAAGGAGTATTTCTCACAAGACGCAGACATTCAGATCTACCTGCTATTTTTAAATTTAACACAGATATTTATGTAGATGCCACAGAAAATTTTTATATCACACGAGGAATTTTTAATGTTAATGATGGAGATGGAGGATATTATTTTAATCAAAACACCTTTATTGATGTCTCAAAAATGCAAAAATCTCTAGGATGGCATGGCTCTGGTGTAGGATATCGTAGCATTACAAGTATTAGTGGAAATGGTGTTTTTTATATTAACTACAATCCCGATACAAAAACCACCTACAATCCCAATAATATTATTCAACTCAAAGGAGATATTGCTGTAGAGTTAGCATCTACAACAAAAAGTGAAGCCATTATCCATCTAACCAATCCTATGAGTTTTTTCCAAGGGAGATTCTCTTTACAAGGGCAAGCAAATGCGGAACTATTACTTGATAAGGGAGGAAAATGGTTTTTAACTGCTAATTCTGCGATACGGACTCTTGTAGCAAATAACAATGCCAATGATATAAAAAATCAATATGGAAATATCGAAAAAATTGCTGTCGTAGATTTTACTACAATTGCTGATGATGGAGAAAATTCTAGGCTTACTAGCGATGCGGATTTCAAAAAGCGTGAATTAAAAATCCAAAGAGAACTAAAAGGAAATTCTGGGGTATTTCGCTTGATGGCAGATGTCCCAAAAGCAATGGTTGATAAAGTAAGCACAGAAAAACTTTCAGGCAATCACTATATACAACTCTATCAAAAAGGTTCACGACTTAGCTTTGATGTAGCAGGAAAAAATATGATAGTAGCCCATGCAAATGAAGTACAGGGGGATTTTATTGGGCTTGAAACCATCACGGGAATCTATAACTATATCCCCACACTAGCAAAAATCCCAGGGCAAGGTGGAGGGACTGACTGGGTATTAGCACAAATTGATTATGTTCCCAATCAAACTGCAAAAACACTTTTTAATATTTTCTCCATACCTTATAGAATCTTCAAGCTTGAAGCAGATAGTATTAATAATCGCATCAATGATCTTCTTTTTCCTCCTATGAATTTTGGTGCATGGTTTAAAGTATATGGTGGTGGAATCTATCAAAAAAATGATTTTGACAAAAAAGAAACAACACAAAATCTTTTTTATAGCCTACAAGGTGGATTTGACTATGGAGCAAATATCCAGGATATGCGATATTTTTTTGGAGGAAGTTTTGACTTTTTAGAGCTTTTTGGAAGTGATAAAGGTTATACAGGATCTACAAAAGCTTATGGTTTTGGATTTTATGGGGGATTTATTAAAAATGATGATTTATTTATAGATGGAAAAATTAAATACATTTTAGGTCACTCAACAAATAGTCTCATTCAAGCAAAGACACCTTTTGATTTTTATGCTAATATTTTCTTAGTAAATTTAAGAATTGGCTATAGTTTTTATCCTTTTAGAAATGCGCGTAATAAAACAATTCAAAAATGCAAAAAAGGTGGAGATGGGAAACTTTTTTGCCGTAATGATATTTCTGTAGGCTATGTAAGGGATAGTCGCTTTTATATTCAGCCATTTATCTCATTAACCCCTGGAATCATATCCAACGCAAGATTAGATTTTTTAGACAAAACAACAAATTACACTGTAAAATCTGCTCTTGATGCCTCTCCTGCACTTATTACAAAAATTGGCGTACTCGGGGTAAAACGCTATGATTATGGAAATTTTTCTGTTAAAGCAAATACGCAAATTACTTATTCTTATGATTTAAATACAGGAGGAAAAATTATGCTAATTGATGATGCAAATATTCCTCTTTTTAATAACGATAAGAAAGGACAACATCATTTAGGGCTAGGGCTTGGTGCAGAGGTTTTACTCTTTTATGATAGCTTGCGATTTTTTGCAGATTTTAAAACAGAATTTTTTGGAAAAATCAATACCTACTGGCTCTTATCTACGGGTTTACGATATAAATTTGGACAAATTATCAAAAAACCAAAAGGTAGATATAGCGTAAGGCCAAAAGAGGTTCAAAGAAAAAGAAACACTAAACAAGTGTTTCAACCCTATGATCCAAACCTAGAAAAAAACCCACAAAGACGCTCTTTTAAAAATAGAAATCACTTCAAAGAAGTAAATAGGGGCGCTATACGCTAAAAAATAAAACAGAATAAATAATAAGTTAAAAAGGCTTAGTCTTAAACTAAGTCATGAATCTTTATAAGTAGCAAAAATTATTTTATTTTAGCGATAAAATTTTTGATTCTCTCCATCCCTTTTTCAATCTGCTCCACAGAGCATGCAAAAGATAAACGCACATACCCCTCCATTCCAAATGCTACACCTGGAACAATTGCAACCCCTTGATCTTCTAATAAATCTTTTGCAAAGGCCATGGAATTGTTTCTATAAATTTCTAAAGATTTTAAATTAATAAAAAGATAAAAAGCTCCTTGAGGTTTCATCACGCTAAGACTAGGTATAGAATCAATTAGGCTACATGCTAAATCTCTCCGTTCCTTAAAAGCAAGACGCATTTTTTCTATATCGTCATCAACACTACCATTTAACGCCACAATAGAAGCTTTTTGCGTGATAGAATTAATATTTGATGTACATTGACTCTGAAGATTATCCATTAATTTGATAAGTTCTTTATTTTTACTTGCCAAATATCCTATACGCCATCCTGTCATTGCCACAGATTTTGACAATCCATTCACTGTAATTGTGCGTTGTAACATATCTTCATTGATACTCGCAACTGAACAAAATTCCTCATCAAATACAAGTTTTTCATACATCTCATCACTAACAACCCAAATATTTGTATCTTTGATTACCTCATATAATGCTTTAATTTCTTCTTTATTATATACCATTCCTGTAGGGTTAGATGGGGTTGTAAGAACCAATATTTTTGTCTTGGCACTCAAAGCATTTTTCAACATTTGCGGAGTAATTTTAAATTGTGTCGTCTCATCTGTATTAATAAAAATATTTTTACCTCCACTATAAGTCACTAATTCTGGATAGGTCACCCAATAAGGAGCAGGAATGATCACTTCATCTCCTTCATTAATTAAGGCTTGAAAAATATTAAATAATGATTGCTTGGCACCATTACTCACTAAAATCTCTGATGGATCGTATTTTAGGGAATTTTCTTTAAATAATTTTTCTGCAATCGCTCTTCTTAAATCTAAAATTCCAGCAACTGCTGTATATTTTGTAAATCCCTCTTCTAAAGCCTTTATTGCAGCTTGTTTAATTTTTTCTGGAGTATCAAAATCTGGCTCTCCTGTTGAAAAACTTAAAATATCCTTACCTTGTGCTTTTAAATTTTGTGCCAATGTACTAATAGCAATTGTTGCTGATTCTGCTAAATTAAGTATTTTATTTGAATATTTCATTATATCAATCCTAAAAAAAATTAAGCAATGATAACACAAAAACAAATAAATAAATTAAAGAAAATAAAAACAAAAATATATATGAAAAAAATAAAATAGAAATAGCAGTCTATTAGAATATGACAGATGTAAACAAAACCTAAAATAATAAAAATAACAATTCTTAAAGATATGGTGCCGAAGGTCGGAATCGAACCGACACGGGGTTGCCCCCACCAGATTTTGAGTCTGGCGCGTCTACCAATTTCACCACTTCGGCAAATTTTTAAAACATGGTGCGCTGAGCGAGACTTGAACTCGCACGAGTTGCCTCACCACCCCCTCAAGATGGCGTGTCTACCAATTCCACCACCAGCGCAAAATCCCCTCCCTTGATTTCAAATTATCCTAAGAAAGGATTTCCATAAAGTGCAATTGCTGCGAATACTAGAGTATAAATCACCTGTGCTTCAATCATAGCAAGTGCAATAAACATTGTAGAAAATAATTTCCCACCAATTCCAGGATTTCTAGCTGTTCCAGAAATTGTAGCTGCTGCTGTGTGACCCATACCAATCGCGCCACCTAATGCTGCAATCCCTAATCCTACTACTGCTGCCAATACCGAAAAAGCCTTAATCATATCAGTTCCACTTGCATCATCTGCAAATGCAAAACCAACCATACCTAAAAACATAGCAAGAAAAAATCTCATAACTATACTCCTAATAAAAATTAAAAATCTACTTTCTTTCGGATCAAGTCCCCTACTCAAAATCTAGTTTGATATTATTACAAAAAAAACCTTAAAAAACCTTAAAACTCTATTATTTTATTATATCTAAATCAATTTTTCCTTTGTTAAATCCTATAATTCTACATTTAACACTTTGCCCCTCTTTAAAATAATCACTTGATTTTTCACTTTTGTTCTGTGTAAATTTACTAATATGCAACAATCCATCACCTCCACCTCGTGGCAAAGAAACAAAAATACCAAAATCTACAACCTTTTTTACTATCCCCTCTATTTCTTCATTTTCTTGATAAATTTGCTGCTCTCCAATAAGACATAAAATATAATTTTTAGCTTCAGAAGCATTTACAGCATTAGTGCTATAGATTTTTACCTCATTTTTTTCACGATCCAAATCTATACTAATGTTAAATTTCTCAATAATTTCTTTAATAGTTTTTCCACCAGCACCAATAATATCAATAATCTTATTTGCAGGTACTTTAAAAACTTCAATTTTTGGCAAAATAGAATTATTAATTTTTATCTTTCTTTTTGCATCTTCCATAATATCCAAAATATACATTCTAGCCTCTTTTGCTTGATAGAGTGCCTCTTTAAGAATTTTTAACTCTATACCACCCAACTTAATATCCATCTGCATTGCAGTAATATAATCTTTATTACCTGCAACTTTAAAATCCATATCTCCATCATGATCTTCTAATCCCATGATATCTGTCAAAATTGCATATTTTTCCCCCTCTTTAATTAATCCCATTGCAACACCTGCAATAAGTCCTGTATTTTCTAAGCCGCAAGCACACATTGCCAAAGACCCTCCGCATACACTAGCCATGGAGCTTGAACCATTGGATTCCAAAATTTCTGATACAAGACGCAAGACCCTTGTTTTATCCACAATACTGTCTTCAAGAGCTTTTTTTGCTAGATTTCCATGTCCTAATTCGCGTCTTCCTACAGAACCAATCATAGATGCTTCACCAACACTAAAACCTGGAAAATTATAATGGAATGTAAAACACTCTTTTTGCATAGAAAGACTTAAACCATCTCTACCTTGTGCATCATTTTCACTACCCAATGTCGCCACAACAAGACTTTGAGTTTGCCCTCTTGTAAAAAGTACACTCCCATGCGTATATGGCAAAATATTAGTTTCTATACTAATAGATCGCACCTCTTTAGTATTTCTACCATCTGCACGGATTCCTTTCTCTAAAACTTGTTGACGCATGATATTTTTTTTATATTGATTAAGCGTAGTTTGCACCTGCTCTAATTCCCAAGATTTTTCTTCTTTATAATTTTCAAAAATCTCTACTCCTAGAGAATCTAACTGCATATTACGCTCACTCTTGGACATTTGATTGAGAATTTTTTTTACTTTTTCATGATAATTTTTTTGTATAAAATCATAAATTTCTGTAATAAATAAACCTTTTTCTTCTGAAAGTAGAAGCATGGTTTTCTTGTATGGTTGAATCTTTTCTTGATATTGTTTACAAAGCTTATTATTATTTTCTCTAGCTAGCTCTATAGCCTCTAAAAGCAATTCCTCATTAATACCATCTTCTTGTGTACTTGCCCCCTTCATCTCAATCATCAATAAATCTTCAAAACTTCCTGATATATATAAATCCATTTTAGACTGTATTAATTCTTCAATATTAGGATTTATAATAAATTTTTGATTAATTCTTGCAATCCTTGTAGCAGCCACAGGAATACTAAAAGGTACTTCTGAAACCAAAAGCGCATTTGCTGCAGCGTTTAAAGCACAAACCTGTAAATCACTTTTTTTATCATAACTCAACACAAAAATACTAATATGTGTAGATCTTTTATAATTTTTGGGAAAAAGTGGCCGCAAAGTCCTATCAATAATACGCGAAGTTAAAACCTCAAATTCCCCCGGTTTTCCTTCTCTTTTGACAAAACCACTAGGAAACTTCCCTACTGCATATGCTTTTTCAATATACTGGACACTAAGAGGTAAAAAATCTCCCTCCACATCTTTGTCATCAATTGCTACACTAGCTAAAATTACCGTGCCTCCATTCTGATAAAATACAGAGCCACTTGCTTGTCTTGCCACATAATTTAATTGATACTTTTCTTGAAAGTCTTTAAGAGTAACATTTATTTCTTGCATTTCCTGCCTTATTTTTTTATTATTATGCCATTATTTATTATAGAATCGATAAGTTAAACCAGTTTGTGCTAATGGCACAAAACTAAATTCAAATTTAATATAAGTATTATTCAAAACACTTGAAGCATAACCTCCAGAATTTGTATCATTTGTAAGAATTGGGGTACGCTGACTTGCTAATTTTAATGCAAATCCAAAGCAACGAATATTTTTAAAAATTCCAACTGACCAATTAGTAACCACAGTAGAATAATCACGATATTTTCCCCAATTATTAAAATTTAAACTCGCTGAAGCATTAAGTCCAAAATATCCAAAATCATTGCTAAAATTAAATGATAAATAATTAGCTGATGTTGTTGCTTGTTTAAGTGTAGTAATATCAATAAATTGATTCTTAATATAGTAAGTAATTCCACTTTTTAAATATTTTCTGTTGTAAGTAGCACTAATAGAAATTTCTTGAATATTTTGATAATAAAAAGAATAAGAAAAAATTGCAGATAAATCCAGGCCATCTACTGGAGAAAAACCAATTTTATTTTCAAGGGGATTGCGGTAAAATGCGACAGGATCATCAAAATTTAATCCTTGTAAAATACGCCAATAAAAAAGCTCTTTGCCTCCAATACCATAAAAATAATGCATCATTTTCATATCTAATCTTTTTAAAGTAGTAACATATTCACCTAATGTCGATGGATTCCAAATATCATTATAAAAATTTCCATTAATATTATATTGCCCTGTTGCCTTATTGTAATATTGTCCGTAGTCATTAGAAGTAAAAAATTTTTCATGCAATAAACCATCAGAATGTTTAAAATAAGGTATTGTAAGAGATGCTTCAAACTGCATAACATGAAAAACCTTATCATAAGATTTTGCTAGATCTGTATTTAAAATAACATGAAGATTTGTCGATACAAAATTCCCAAAACCACGCGTAGTAATATCTTTATTAATATAGCTTTTTGAAGAATTATTAATTCCTAAATTACTAATATATAAATCCGACCATATCCCAAGAGAAAGATATTTTTTTAGTAAAGAAAATTGCATACCCACAGGAATTTTTAAACTATTTTCCACATATCCATACCCAACATCTCTATAGGTATTTCTAAAACCATAATCCACAGAATACAATAAATCTTTAAAAAAGAGATTATCTAAATATTTATGATATTGTACATTAGGCAAAGTCTGAAATGTAGTATCATTGTTAATTTTATTAAGGTTTAAAAAATAACGAAAATTTAATCCAAAATAATGATCTTGTGTTTGTGCAAAAACATTAGCCTTTGACACCCTTGTACCATCTGTAATTCTTGCATTAAATTGTTCAAGTCGTAGATAGTCCAAGTCATTCATATATAAAAAATCAAGGAATAAACCATTTTTAAAAGGATGTTTAACACCGAAATATTTTTGTAAAGGGTTCTCGTTGCTATAAAAAAACTCAAATCCAAAAACCTCTTTATTTCTTAAATTAAATTCTTCTACATAAGATTTTTTATTATAAAAATACCCTGTCTTAAAATAAAAAAGATTGTTAGATGGATCAGCAATTCGCAATTCTACTTCCCCTCCAACACCTCTTTGTGTCCTAACTTGAGGTGTAAAAGTCATATCCCAAAATTTTTGTAGGGCTAAATAAAAAGGTTGCATATAAATAAAACCTTCACGACTAGAAGAAGCAAACTGCGGATACAAAAATCCAGTAGAACGCTCATCTTTTACAGAAAGTCGCAAATAAGGAAAATAAAACACAGGAACAGAGCCTAAATACAAAGTGGGATTCCAAATACTCAAAATAGATTTCTCAGAATCAAAACTTCCTGAACTCACATTCATATGCCACACAGGTCTTTCAATACTACAACCAGAAATCACAGCTCTTTTAAAGTAATATTTTTTATTTGAACTATCTGCAAATTTTGCATTAATCCACATTCCAGTTTCAGTATCTTGGACATAGAAAGGCTCAATAAGCATATAATTTTCACTAACATTTAAAAGCATTTTTTTAGATTGTGCATAAAGATTACCGCCTTTATAAATCTTCACATCACCTTCCACCTCTGCCTTACGCGCAGCTTGATCATAAATAATTTTTTGAGCAATAATATAAATATCATTATTAAGTAATACTGCATTGCCTTCGGCATGAATCTTCTGATCTTTTTGATAAACCTTATCTGCTAACAACTCAAAAATTTTATTGTCATCTTTATCAAATTTTTCCAATCCTACTTCAGCAAAAATAACACAGCATAATAAAAAAAATATAAAAATATTTTTCACACATCTAATCCTGAAGTATCACAATGGTCCTCACAAAACGATCGTGCAAAGTCCTCACAAAACGATCACCCGACGCAAAAAAGTAAGTTATATACAATAATTCTTGCCCTAATAAACGAAAAAAACATCGCAATAAAGATGTGAATAAATCAGGCGTATCTAAACTATCAATTTGAATAATTTTAATTTTTACAAAAAGTTTTCCTATACTAGCACCATAAAAAAATGTAAAAATACTATGATAAGCATATTTCAACAAAATAAGATAAATCATAGTATGGGAAATCATCTGCAACAATTCAGCTCTATCTTCCCCAAAACTTGTAAAATCTGCATAAAAAATAAAAACAAACAACATGGAAATAATAATCTCATCAATCAAAAAAGCTAAAGCTCGTTTCGAAAATGGTGCTACTTGAAGCTTTTCCCTAAATAAAATTTCTTCTATTTTTTCATCACTTAATCGCATCTAAAACCCTATATCCAATATCTTTACGATAGTGCATTCCTTCAAAATACACACTCTCAATAAGTTTATATGCATTATTCCTTGCTTCTAGAACATTTTCACCAATCCCCACACAAAGAAGCACTCTACCACCTGTAGCATACAATTTACCATCAATTTCATCCACTCCAGCAAAAACAATATGTCCAAGTGTAGAATCATAATCCTTAAAACTAATAGGCATCGGGATACTTTTTGTATAAGGATAATCTTTTGAAGCCACCACAACAGCCATTGCACTTTTTGGATAAAATTCAATTTTTAAAGAATCTAGCTTTTTTTCAAAAACATGTTCACAAATTTCCCTTAATGGTGTTTTTAACAATGGCATCAAAACTTCACATTCCGGATCACCAAAACGCACATTATATTCCAGCAAAAAAGGCTCTAATTCTCCATTTTTTTCCTGCACCATAATCCCGGCAAACAAAATGCCACAAAACGGATTGCCTTCTTTCAATAAGCCATCTAAAGTTGGTTTTAAAATTTTATTTTTAATTTTTTCCATCAAAGTTATATCACAAGATGGGGCAGGAGAATATGCACCCATTCCACCGGTATTTGGACCCTCATCATTATCTAACAATCTTTTATGATCTTGACATGCAGGCAGAACCTGAAAATTCTCTCCATCACAAACAGCAAAAACAGAAAGCTCAAACCCCTCAAGATATTCTTCAATTACCACGCACTTTCCACTATCTCCAAAAGCCTTTCCACTAAGCATTTCCTCTAAATTTCTCACCGCCTCATTAAAATCTTCCAAAATTAAAACACCCTTTCCAGCACATAAACCATCAGCCTTTAAAACATAAGGAGGGGTAAGATTTTTCAAAAATGCAATTGCTTCTTTAAGATCTGTGGTTTGAATATAGCGTGCAGTGGGAACATTATAGCGTGTAACAAAATCTTTCATATACGCCTTAGACCCCTCTAGCATACCAGCTTTTTTACTAGGCCCAAACACTTTGATACCCGCTATGTGCAATAAATCTGTAATTCCATCAACAATATATGCCTCAGGACCAACAATCACAAAATCAATTTTTAAATCTTGAATTTTTTCTATCAATTCTTGAGGAGTTTTGTATTCTAAAATTTTACCTAGTCTAGCAACACCAGCATTATTTGGAGTAAAATAAAGATTATCTACAAATTTATCTTTTAACAAATGAAGGGCAATTGCATATTCTCTTCCACCGCTACCAAGAATCAAAATATTTTTCATTATCATCCTTTAATAAAATACCCAGACAAGCGTTATTTAAAGTGTGAGCCCAAAAGCTACAACAAACAAGGCTAGGAGAAATTCTTTAGGCAGCAGATTCTAATCCCTAAGGCTTCAAACAAAAATACTGAACACACAAAACTTACTACCATAACCTAAAATACTTATGATTAACGGACGAACATTTAAAAAACACGCATTATCCAGGCGGTAAAATTATACTAAATAAAAATGGTTTTTAAGGAATGAATTTATCTCCTACCATCAAAATAAACTAAAGCAGACCCCCAAGTCAACCCTCCTCCAAATGCATCAAGTAAAATTAAATCTCCTGAATCCAATTTTCCACTCTCATAAACATCATTAATTGCCATAGGAATGCTTGCAGCCGAAGTATTCCCATATTTTTGCACTGTTAATACAATTTGTTCATCTTGAAAATTGAGGCGATTACCCACAGCATTAATAATTCTTAGATTTGCTTGATGAGGAATAAAATATTTGATTTCTTGTGGAGTAATATGATTTTTTTGTAGAATATTTTCCACATCACTTGCAAGTGTTTTTACAGCAAGTTTAAAAACTTCATTGCCCTTCATTTGCAAAAATTGTTTTGCTTGATCTTGTAGAGTATTCCTTGGGGTGCATAGCAAGTTAGAATAATTCCCATCAGCTGCTATATGCACATCTAAAATAGATTTTTTTTTCTCATTTGTGCGTCCCACAATAGCAGCACCTGCTCCATCACCAAAAAGTACACAGGTTGTGCGATCACTAAAATCCAAAATTGAACTAATTTTTTCTGCACCAATGATAAGGATATTGTTATAACCTCCTGATTCAATAAAAGCTTTAGCAATAGAAAGAAGGTAAATAAACCCTGTACAAGCTGTAGAAATATCAAATGCAGGTTTATTAATAATGCCAAGCTTTGCTGCTACTAAACATGCTGTAGAAGGCATTGTCAAGTAATCAGGGCTTAACGTAGCTACAATTACCATATCAATATCTTGATGTTTTAACCCAGCTCTTTGTATTGCAATCTTGCCCGCCTTTACAGCCAAATCGCTAGTATTTTCATCTTTACTGGCAAAAAATCTACTACTAATTCCTGTGCGCTCAACAATCCATTCATGTGAAGTATCAATCTGTTTTTCAAGATCAAAATTTGTTACTTGATTTTTAGGAACATAGGAAGCAATGGATTTTAAAGCAGCATACATTTTCAAATCTTATTCTCTATTTCCAAAAGATTCCTCAATTCTTTGAATAATTTGAGAATCTATTGTTTTTATTGCCTGATAAATAGCACACTCGATAGCTCTAGCATTGCTTTTTCCATGACTAATAATTACATTTCCACTAACTCCAAGCAACGGAGCACCACCATATTCTGCATAATCTATTGTTTGCTTCATTTTCTTAAAAACACTTTTTAATAAAAATGCTCCTAGCATAGCTACATAAGATTCTTTAATACCAGTTTTTAAAAGATGCATCACAGAACTTGCTACCCCTTCACTTACCTTTAAACTTACATTTCCTGTATAACCATCGCATACAATCACATCTACAGTACCATTAAAAATATCATTACCTTCAACATTTCCCTTAAAAAATCCATAAGCTTTTAAAAGTTTAAATGTCTCTTTAGTCAATTCATTGCCCTTTGTATCTTCCTCACCATTAGCAAGCAAACCTACACTTGGATTCGTATTTTCTAAAACATGTTTAGAATATTCATATCCCATCAAGGCAAAATCTCTTAAAAATTCTGGTTTACAATCTGTATTCGCTCCAGCATCTAATACTAAACTTAGTTTACCTGAAGTTGTTGGCATCATTGTGCAAATCGCAGGTCTACTCACTCCTTTAATTCGCCCTAATCTCAAGGTTGCTAAACTCATTGTAGCCCCACTATGACCAGCAGAAATTAATGCATCAACTTCTTGATTTTTTAGCATTTCTGTAGCAATATAAATTGAAGAATCTTTCCTTTTTGCTGCACTAGAGGCCTGCTCCTCCATTCGTATATAATCATCGCAATGAACAACTCCCACTCGAGAAGCAAGATTTCCAAAATCTCTTGAATTTAAATGAGGATGTATTTGTTCAGAATTTCCAACCAAATAGATGAAAATATCTTTATGAAGAAGTGCTTGTTTTACTCCATCTATAATGGGTTTTACCCCATTATCTGCCCCCATTGCATCAACTGCTATTTTTATCATCAAAACCTCAAATTATGCTTTGTAAGAACCATTAAACTTATTGATATGATGTGGCATTTTCCAGCTGCCGTCTTTATCTCTAACTGGTGTTGCTAAAGTAATTTTATAATGTGTTCTTCTCTTAGCTGCTCTTGTTTTACTCACGCGTCTCTTAGGAACTGCCATGTCTTACTCCTTAGTATAATAATCTGATTTTATTAGTTCTATTTCATCAGAAACAATTGTTTCGATATCTATAAAGCCATCAAAAAATTCTATAACATCAAAGCTATCAAGTTTAGATTGGCTTTGTATATCCCACATTCCATCTGAAATATACAAAACTAACTCTTGCGCAATAGTTTTTTCAAACTCTTCGCCACTCCTAAAGCACTCTAAAATAATAGAACCACTTAAATTTCCCTTTAAGACAAAAAGATTATTAAATTTTCGAAAAATTTCACATTCTAAGCGTAACCCTCGTGTATCAAAAACATACTGTTTAGGCTGCGAAGTAATTTTTCGAAAAGATATTTTCATAACAATTTAACAAATTTCTCGTTTAGCGAAAAAGAAATTAATTTCAATTTTTGCATTTTCCAAACTGTCGCTTCCATGTACAGCATTTGCATCAATACTATCAGCAAAATCTGCTCTAATTGTTCCCTTATCAGCTTCTTTTGGATTTGTAGCACCCATTAATGCACGGTTTTTTGCAACAGCACCTTCACCTTCTAGCACCATAACAACAACAGGACCGCTTATCATAAACTGTACAAGATCATTAAAAAAAGGTCTTTCCCTATGAATTGCATAAAATTGTTGCGCATCTTGTAAGCTTAAAGATATTTTCTTCATCGCTGCAATACGCAAACCATTACTTTCAAATCTATCTATAATTTTTCCAATTACACCCTTTTTTACTGCATCGGGTTTAATGATTGATAGTGTTTGCTCCATCAATTTCTCCAAAAATAAATTAACTTAAATATAAGTGGTATCCTCGGAGGGATTTGAACCCACGGCCTTACGATTAGGAATCGTACGCTCTATCCACTGAGCTACGGGGATATTTCCCTCCCAAAAGGAGGGGAAGGTTACTTCGCTTTAGATACTAAATCTTTTAAACCTTTTCCAGGTTTAAACTTAGGAACCATTTTATCAGCTGTTTTATAAGTTTTATCGCTTCCAGGAACTTTTCCTTCCTTGCCTTTTTGCAATACTGCTTCAAACTTACCAAAACCAACCAATTCAACACTTTCTTTTTTTGCTAGTGCAGTTTCAATAGATACAACAAATGCATTTATTGCATTTTCTGCATCTTTCTTGGTTGTATAATCACCAACTTCTTTTACTAAATCAACAAATTCTGCCTTATTCATCTTTAGTTCCTCCCTAAAATGAGTATCTATGTTTCATTTGAATGATGTTTTTGTTTCAAAAACGCGTTATTCTACACAGTTTTTTTTTAAAAATCAAGCGTTTTTAAAGCAGTTTTTGGGATTTTACCAACTTTACAAAAGTATTTGTTTTTAAGTATAATATTCCCATTACAATATTTCAATAACAATTTTTACAAACTTTGTTTTGAATTTTAAGGATATAAATGAAAAAAATTGCTATTAATGGAACAGGTAGAATTGGTTTGTGTGTTGCTAGGATTATTGGATCGCGTCAAGATATGGAAATTAGCGCAATAAATACTACAGCAGACATTGATACTCTTTTACATTTAATCAAATATGATTCTGTACATAAACACTATGAAGTTAAAAAAAATGATGATACTACTCTAACAATAGGAAATAGCAAAAATGTAAAAATCGTAAGCAATAGAGATATTGCTTCTCTAGATTTTTCTCCTTATGGTGCAGAAGCAGTAATAGAATGTACAGGAAAGTTTAATGCACTTGATAAGGCATCTCAACATATCAAAAATAATGTCAAAAAAGTTATTATTTCAGCTGCTGCAGAAAACACTCCTACTTTTGTTTTCGGAGTAAATCATACTTCTTATAACAACGAGTCTGTAATTTCTAATGCTTCGTGTACCACAAATTGTCTCGCTACAATCGCAAAGGTTTTACACCAAAACTTTGGAATCCAAAATGGTCTCATGACAACTATCCACAGCTATACCAATGACCAAAATCTTCTTGATGTAAAACACAAAGATATACGCCGTGCTAGAGCTGCTGCACTCAATATGATTCCCACAAGCACTGGTGCTGCAAAAGCCATTGGTCTTGTTATGCCTGAGCTTAATGGAAAACTTAATGGATTTGCAATCCGTGTACCAACTCCTGATGTAAGTTTGGTAGATCTCACTTTAAATCTAGAAAAACAAGCTTCCAAAGAAGAAATCAATGCGGCCTTTAAAGAAGCAGAACAAAGCTATCTCAAAGATCTCTTACTTATAGATGAAGAAAAATGTGTATCAAGCGATTTTATTGGATCAAGCTACAGTGCGATTTTTGTCCCAGACAAAACCTTAGTACAGGGAAATACTGCAAAAGTTCTTGCTTGGTATGATAATGAAATGGGATATTCCCATCGACTTGTAGATATGTGTGCATATATGATGGATTTCTAAGGGTATAAATGTTAAATTTTACACATTTTTTTGATAAAAATACCCTAGACAATAATCTTGCAAAACCCAACAAGAATGCTTTAGATAAAGTATTTCATCTCTTGCAAGAAGAAATCCATCAAAAAAAAACAGGCTACTACGATCTTACTAGTGATAAAAGAGCAATACAAGATTCTAATGATTTTATTCAAAAAAACTCTACTTTTTTAGAAAATATAAGAAATATCGTAATTATAGGAATTGGGGGTAGTTCCCTTGGACTTAAAGCCATTGATGGTATGCTCAAACACCTAGAATCAAGAAAACCTATAAAACTACGTTTTTTAGAGCATACTGACCCTATTGAAATTCAAAAAAATCTCAGTAAAATTTCTTTAAAAAGCACTCTTTTTATTACGATTTCAAAATCTGGCACCACAATTGAAACTTCATCTTTACTCAAGTTTGTAATCAACAAATACAATCTTATGGATTCTGCTTACAAAAAACATCTCATTTTTATCACTGATGATTTTTCTCCTCTTTGGAATTTTGCGCAAAAAAATGCATTTCAATGTTTTGGAATTAATAAAAATATTGGTGGTCGCTTTTCCATATTAAGCACTGTGGGAATTTTGCCACTCAAACTTTTGGGGTATGATGTAGAAAAGATTCTAGAAGGAGCATATAATTTTCAAAAAAATTTTTTACAACGTAAAGAAGAGCATGTATTAAAAAAAGCAATTTTTCTTGCAAAAAACAAAGAACGTTATCCTATAAATATTCTTTTTTCCTACTCTAGTGTTTTTAAAAATTTTAATGCTTGGTTTGTGCAACTCTGGGGAGAATCTCTTGGTAAAATTGATATTTATGGCAAAAAAGTTGGACTTACTCCAATTAGCCTAATTGGCAGTATTGACCAACACTCATTTTTGCAACTCATTACACAGGGCGTTATGGATAAAACCATTACATTTATTAGTCTCAATCAAGCCAAATATGCTAAACCAAAAATTCCCAATCTTTCTCTAGAATATCTAGAAGATACAAATTTTGTCAATGGAACTTCTTTTGCCAAACTTCTTAACATGCAGCAAATTGCAACCATGCAAGCCATACAAAATGAAAAAATCCCTACAGACTGTATAGAAATTGACGTACTTTGTGAAAATAGTGTTGGAAGATTAATTATTTATTTTGAACTTTTAACATCTGCAGTGGGAGTGATTTTAAATATCAATACTTATGATCAACCAGGAGTAGAATACGGAAAAGTTCTGCTTAAAAAAATGTTTTAATTTTTGATAAAATAACCAAAAAAATAAGGAGTTCTCTATGTTACAAGTAGCCGGCATTAACCTTATGCAACAAACTCAAAGTATTAAAGATATAGATATTACAAACAAAAGGATCTTAATTCGTGTAGATTTTAATGTCCCTATGGATAAGGAATTTAATATTTCAGATGATACAAGGATTAGAGAAGCATTACCAACAATTAATTATTGTATTGATAATCATGTAAAAAATATTGTTTTAGTAAGCCATCTTGGCAGACCAAAGTCTAGAGATCATAAACATTCTTTGCGACACATTCTTAAACGCTTAGAGCGTTTATTAAACAAGAATATCACTTTTGCAGAAACAATCGAGCAAGCAAAAGATTTACAAAATACACTTGATAATCAATCAATCATTTTGCTAGAAAATATCCGATTTTATCCTGAAGAAGAACAAAATGATACAGAATTTGGCAAAAAGCTTGCTTTACTATGCGATGTTTTTGTCAATGACGCTTTTGGAACAAGTCATAGAGCACATGCCAGTACTTATGGAATCGCAAAATTTACAGCGCAAAAAGTCGCGGGATTATTGCTAAAAAAAGAGATCGATTCTTTTGCCAAAGCACTTTTTAATCCTATCAAACCTGTGCTACTTATTGTAGGAGGTAGCAAAGTAAGCTCTAAATTAGCACTTCTTTATAATATTCTTGATGTTGTAGATAAAGTAATTATTGGTGGTGCAATGAGCAATACGTTTTTAAAGGCACTTGGTTATGATATGCAAAAATCTCTTGTTGAAGATGGATTACTAGAAGATGCTAAAAAAATCCTTGCCTTAGCAGTCCAAAAGAAAGTAAAAATCTATCTTCCTGTAGATGTAATTAGCACAAATAGCTTAGAAGATAATGCTAATATACAAACTTCACCATCACAAGATATTCCGCAAGGTTTTATGGCAGTAGATATCGGTCCTGCTACAACAAGATTATTCAATCAAGTAATTCGTGCAAGCCAAACAATTATTTGGAATGGACCATTAGGAATCTATGAAAATCCAAAGTTTTCTCGTGGAACTTTCTCTATTGCACATACAATTAGCGATTCTTATGCATTTTCGCTCATTGGTGGGGGTGATACGGCTGATGCGGTAGATAAGGCAGGTGAAAGAGAAAATATGAGTTTTATCTCTACTGGTGGAGGTGCTTCACTCGAACTTTTAGAGGGAAAAATTTTACCAGCTTTTGAAGTGCTTGATAAAAAGGCTTAAAAAATGATGAATATTTTTATCAAAAAAAACTCTCTTGTTGTAAGAGAAAGCTTTAGCAATACAGATACCATACAACTCAAAGATCAAATTATTTTATGGATTGATTTATTGCACCCTACCTTTGAAGAGGTTGCATATATTGCTAAAACCTATAAGCTTGATATCCCCACCAAAGAAGAAAGAGAAGAAATCGAGCAAAGTGCAAGATATTGGGAAGATAGCACTAGTGTAACTATTAATAGTTTTTTTTTAGTGCGTCCTGCCAAATTGCAGCTTCACAATGAGACTGTAACTTTTATCCTTTATAATGGAATCTTATTTACTATTAGATATGGGGATTTCAAGGTTTTTGATGAAATTCAACAAAGAGTTTTAGCTAGTCCTAAAAATTTTGAAGATGGCTTTGATCTTATCAGTAAAATCTATGAAGTACGTGTTGAAAAAGATGCGGATATGTTAGAAGAAGTAGGCCATGAAACAAAAATATTAAGAAAAGAAGTTTTTGACAAAGATCAACCTGATTACACAAATATTTTACAACGCCTCTCAAACTTACAAGAAATTAATATGAGCGTAAGAGATTCTCTAGCTGACAAAAGAAGGGCGATTACTGCGCTTTTAAAAAGTGATAAAATTGACATGGATACCAAAAAAAATCTCAATATTGTATTAAAAGACCTTAATTCTCTTGTAGAATTCGCAACAGTTAATATGAATATTTTGGATAATGTACAAAGTCTATTTACTAACCAAATCAATATCGAACAAAACAAAATCATCAAACTTTTTACCGTTGCAACCATGGCTATGATGCCCCCCACACTCATTGGAACAATCTATGGAATGAACTTCAAAAATATGCCTGAACTAGAATGGGCTTTTGGCTATCCAATTGCAATTATTGTAATGGTGGTATCAACCATTCTTCCTGTTTTATATTTTAAGAAAAAAGGCTGGTTATAAATGTTTGCATGGATTTATGATCCAAGCACATGGGGGGTTTTATGTATTCTTATTGCATTAGAAGTTGTTTTGGGAATTGATAATCTTGTTTTTATCGCTATTGCAACTTCAAAACTTTCTCAAAAAAAAAGAGATCAGGCAAGAATTTTAGGACTTATTCTAGCAATGTTTATGCGCATTGCTCTACTTTTTTCTATTACTTGGATTGTTACACTTACTTCTCCTTTAGTGTATTTTGCAAATTTTTCATTTTCTGGAAAAGATTTATTTCTTTTTTGTGGTGGAGCCTTTTTAATTTATAAAAGTATTGTAGAACTCAAAGAACTCTCTTTCAAAACTCAAGAATATTCCACTCTTGATACCAAAAACTCAACAAACTTTTGGTTAAGTGTTATACAAATTGGAATCCTAGATATTATTTTTTCTCTAGATTCTGTGATTACTGCAGTTGGAATGTTACAAGATATTACCACAAAATCTCAACACATTATCTCTCTTGCCAGTATAGCGATCATTATTACCGTGCTTATTATGCTTTTTGTATCAGGGTATATTACAAATTTTATACATCATCACCCTTCTATCAAAGTTTTGGCACTTTGTATATTGATTTTAATTGGTGCAACTTTAATGCTAGATAGTTTTAAAATCCATTTTTCAAAAAATTTTATTTATTTTGCAATGGGCTTTGCTCTTGTTGTGCAATGCATTATTATCTATAAAAATAAATAATCTAGAAAATATAGAGGCAATTACACCCCTCTTTTATCTCCCCAGATTCTAATATGTAGTCGATCTGTAAGTTTAAAATTATATTTTAAGCATAATGGAAGAATTGCTTGAATATTCCTATCAAGCACTATAGTCTCACTTCCCATTGGCATTAAATATACTTCATAGCTCCCAGAAATTTGTGATAAAATCTCATTGATCTCACTGATCCCCTTCTCTTCTTGACATAATGCTTCATCTATAACAAATTTAAAAACTACATCTTTTGCATGATCTAAAATATTTTGTATCGCGGGAATATTTACACGCTTATTTTTTTCCTCCAAACTATTGCTTAATTTCACACTCAAAGTAAATTCAATTTGTTTTAAAATCTCATTAAAAGTAAAATATATACTCCCATTACTCTCCACGCAAATACGATGAGATCTTGCCAAAAAATACTCTAAGGTTTCCAAAAGTACAGGGTTATCAAAATATAAACTTGGTTCCCCTCCTGTCAAAACAATATCATAATATTGTGTTTTTGCAACTTTTTTGATCGCTTCAATCAAATCCTTTGCATTATTAAAATTTGTCCATTCCTCCTTAAAAGCTGCATTAGCTGCATAAATACTATCACAGCCTACAAGTCTCTTTCCTCTATAGGAAATTTCTTGCCCAAAGCCCCTACATTTAAGATTACATAATCCCACACGCACAAAAACACTAGGGCTTCCAATATATTTTCCCTCCCCTTGAATACTATAAAAAATTTCTACAATTTTTAACATAGAATCTGTTGTGTAGGAATAGGATTTTTAAAAGGTTTTTCTCCGCCTATAATATAATAATTCTTCATTTTATCCATCATCTTTCTATCTTTCCATACTTCCATAATTCCTTTAGAAAAAACAATACTCTCCAAATTTATTTCACGCATAAAATCAATATTATCTAGATCTTCTTTAAAAGCCTCTGCATAACCATTTTCTGTTTCATGTACGCGCACAGATTCTAATATAATCTCCCCTTCATTATTTTCATATTGCATCGCACCTAAAATCTTATTTATAAAATACAAAAATAATAATGCATAGTTTTCTGCACTAGGATTAACACTCAATTCCACATAGCGTTTGGAATGCATACGATAAAAATTTTTTACTTCTTCATTTTCTTTATTCCAAAAGTGATGTGCATGATCAAAACTATCAATAAACTCCGCAATCTGATTTTTAAAGATTCCAAAATCTAACACCATTCCCGCATTATCAAGTTTTTTAGCACTTACAAACACCTCAACTTTATAATTATGTCCATGCAAACTTCTTGAACAACGCTCTGATGTGCAATTTCTCACAATATGTGCAGCACAAAAATTAAAACTTCTTCTAATAATCATTAATCACAAACCCAATAATAAGGCAAAGGAGAGGTATAATTATAGTTTTCTTCACGCGTAAAATCCATACGATTAATTGTATGATAAATCAAATCTCTAAATACATAATTATAACCACAAGTTTTCCCCTGCACACTTCCATCAACATACATAATTCGCCGTTTTGTGTTTAAATCATACCAATCAAGCGTAAAATGATAACTCAAAGCATAATTAGTGCGTTGCGAAAAATCTGTCAAATTAAAACTTTTTTGTGGAGAATTATCGCAATAAAACTTTTCACCATAAAAATAACAAGATGAAACCACACCATCATTAATTACACTATAATTATAACTCACGCTAGGATAGGATCGTATATCCTTAAAAAGACGAATATATACCGCATTTCTAGCTCCAGAGAGATGCAACTCATTTTGCTTATAAATGCTATTAAACCCTCTTTTTTGCAATTCATAAATAATCAAATCTACATAATATGCCGATAACAAATCATTTGTATCATGCATAATCACCAAAGGCGCATTAATATTAAAACGATAATCTTTTTGTAATACTGAATAATATCCCATATTCAATTTCACACAACCTGTCATAAATAACAAAAATAATCCCACAATACTTAAGATTCTCAAAAAAATCCTCCATTATCCCAATACGATTGCACAATCACCTCTTCGTGGTACAAACTCGCCAATAATACTTGCATATTCATACTTTGTTTTTTTCAACTCATCAAGTAGAAATTTTGCCTTTTCTTTTGACAAAGCAAAAACAATTCCACCTGAAGTTTGTGCATCATACAAAAAGATATCTTCTTGCATTTCTTTTTCTTTTTTAACATATTTTTCATAATAGGCTTTATTGTTTTTACTACCACCTGAAACACACCCCTGCAAGATTAGTTCCGTTACCTGTGGAAAAATCGCCACGCTATCTACAAAAAGATTTACTCCTAAATCTTCTCTACACATTTCATAAATATGCCCAATTAACCCAAAACCAGTAATATCGGTACATGCGCTAATAGGATAATTTTTTGCAACACGCATTGCATATAAATTCAAAAGCTGCATAGAATCTATACAAATTTGTGCTTGAGATAACAAGAGTTTTTCTTTTTTAAGTGCAGTTGTAATAATACCACTACCAATAGGCTTACATAAAATCAAAACATCACCGATTTTTGCAGTATTGTTTTTCCAAAATTTTTGTGCGATTCCACTCACACTAAGTCCATATTTTTGCTCCCTATCAATAATGGTATGCCCTCCTAATAAAACAGCATTAGATTCTATTATCTTTTCCATACCACCTTTTAGAATTTCCCCTAACGCCTCCTTGCTTACATGCTCTCTATCCCACATCAATATATTTAATGCGGTTTGCACTTCAGACCCCATTGTAAAAATATCACTCAAAGCATTTGCTGCAGCAATTTTTCCATAAATATAAGGATCATCTACCACTGGAGTAATAAAATCCACGCTTTGCAACAAAAAATTATTAGAATCAATCTGATAAATTCCACAATCCTCATTGTGCTCAAAACCTGCAACAAGGTTTGGATTTTGTGGTTGGCTTAAGCTAGAAAAAATTTGTGAAAGATCTCCCGGACCTGCTTTTCCAGCTCACCCTGCACACTGTACAAAATGCGTAAGCTTTTCACTCATAAACTAAGTACCTCAGCACTCAATAAAAGTTCACTAATATACATTGCATGATTTATTCTACCTACTGCTAACTTATCTTTAATATTAAAATAATTTAAACAAGTCTCACAAAACTCCAATTCTACACCCATAGATTCTAATTTTTTTAATGCGGCAAAAACCTCTTTATTTGTTTCCTCTAAACCAAATAAAACACTATTATTCAAAAAAACTATTGCCTTAGGTAATAAATTTTGATTTTTTTCACATTGCATACAAATAGCTTGTATAAATCCTGCACCTACCATTTTCCCTAATTCACCCTCACCAATCTTATCACCCTTCATTAAAATTACTTTTTGCATTCTCTACTCCTAAAAATTTTTGTATGATTTGTAAAAAAACTTGAGACAAAAGCTCTAATTCCTTAATCTCCACACATTCATCAATACTATGTATTTTATCATTTATTACACCAAATTCTATCACTTCAATTTGATGTTGTGCAAAAAATCTTGCATCACTTGTCCCACCACTTGTGCTTAACTTTACCTCTTTTCCTATAAGATTTTGTAAAATTTCTTGAAAATTTTTCACCAAAAAACCATCTTTTAGGCTTCTAAAAGGATAAGAACTTTGCTTTAACTCTAAATGGTAATCTATTCCCTTTAATGTATCAATAAGATATTTTTCTACACTTTCTTTAGTAGTTAGTGTGCTGTTTCTTACATTAAACATGATTTTTAAATCATTTGGTGTCACATTAACTACTTCCATACCCCCACGAATATCAGTAATCACAAGCTTTGAAGGTGCAAAAAATTCATCTCCATTATCAAGATTTACCCCTGCAAGCATGCCTAATCTTTCACCCAAAACCTCCACAGGATTGATACATTTCTCAGGATATGCAACATGCCCTTGTTTTCCTAAAATATGCAACACTCCATTAATAGATCCTCTTCGCCCAATCTTAATTGTATCACCAAATTCTTGACTGCTTGTTGGCTCTGCTACGATAGCAAAATGCGGTAAAAGATTGATTTTTTTTAATTCTTCTAATACATATCTTGTACCATCAACCCCTACTCCTTCTTCATCACTAGTTAATAAAATAGAAATAATCTTTGGTTCTGTTATCTTGTGAGTATTTTGCATTAATGCATCTAAAAATCCTGCAATACCACCTTTCATATCCTGCGTGCCGCGACCATAAATCTTATTATCTTTTAGCATGGGAACAAAAGGATCACTCCCCCAACCCTCTCCAGCAGGAACTACATCAACATGTCCTGCAAAACACAAATGCATAAGATTATCTAAGGAAGTATTTTTAGGCAAGTCCCCATAAACTTTATATAAAAATAGATTCTTTACTTCATTTTTATTAAAACTTAATGCCTCAAAATCAGGCAAAAGATTCTTAATATAAGTATAAATATCACATTCTTTTGGTGTAACTGTAGGATAACTTACAAGTTTTTTTAATATCTCAACAACCGACATTTTCTGCCCTTTTTTTATGATGCAAATGAATATATAAATGCAATACATCTAAACTTGCTGGAGTAATTCCGCTAATATTTGATGCATGGAAAAGCGTACTAGGACGAAACTTATTGAGTTTTTCTACTACTTCCAAACTTAATCCCGCAATACCATCAAAAACAAAATCTTTTGGGATTCTTACTTTTAACATCTCATCCATTTGTGCAACACTTAACATTTGTTTTTGGATATAAGCATCATATTTTGCAAGGATTTTTATCTGCTCTTTTGCTCTTTTACTCATATTGCCAAACATCGGTGCAAATCTTTCTAATTTTTTATCATCAAAACTATCTCTTCCTGCCACCAAAATTGCACTACATTTATCACCTATTGGTGCTTCCCCTAAATTTTCTAAAAGTTTTAATGTTTCTTTTGAAGGAGTAAGAATTGTATTTTTCAAAAATTCCATTCCTTGAAATATATCCTCTTGATCTTGCTTAAGCCTTTGATATTCTTCTTCTTGCATTAAGCCTAATTTATAAGCATATTCTCCTAAGCGAAAAATAGCATTGTCTTCTCGCAAAAGTAGGCGATATTCCGCTCTTGAGGTAAAAACTCTATAAGGTTCATTTGTACCTTTTGTGACCAAATCATCAATCATTACCCCAATATATCCTTCATCTCTTCGCAAAACCAACTCTTCTAAGTCGCCAAAACAACCCTTAAATCTCTCTTCATCTTTTTTAAGACTTAAAACTGCATTAATCCCTGCCATAATTCCTTGTGCAGCAGCTTCTTCATATCCTGTAGTACCATTAATCTGACCTGCAAAATAAAGCCCTTTAATAAGCTTTGTCTCAAGTGTATGCCAAAGTGCTGTAGGATTAACATAATCATATTCTATTGCATAACCATAGCGTGTGATCCTTGCATTTTCTAATCCTGCTATAGAGTGAATCATTTTTTCCTGTATATCAAAAGGCAAGGAAGTGCTTAAACCATTGATATAGTATTCAATCTTATCAAAAGTCTGGGGCTCTAAAAATAATTGATGCCTTTCTTTGTCTGCAAAACGATTGACCTTATCTTCAATACTTGGACAATATCTAGGTCCTACCCCCTCAATCTGTCCTGTAAAAAGTGGTGCACGAGAAAAATTATCACGGATATATTGATGAGTAATTTCATTTGTATAAGTCACATAGCAAGGAAGTTGCTTAGGGTTAAACTCTTTGGTGTGATAACTAAAATATGGAGGAATCTCATCTCCATAATGCACTTCTAAATGAGAAAAATCAATACTTCTTCCATCTACACGCGGACAAGTCCCCGTCTTTAGTCTCCCTAATTCAAATCCAAGTTCTTTAAGGCTTATTGAAAGATTGTTAGCACTATCCTCGCCAAATCTTCCATTATGACTTTTACTCTCTCCGATATGTACAAGCCCACGCAAAAAAGTCCCTGTAGTGATAATGATCTTTTTTGCATAGTAAGTTTTTCCGATATTTGTTTTTACTCCAACAATCTTTTGTTCCTTGCAAATCAAAGAATCTACCACTTCTTGTGAGACACTTAAATTTTGTGTATTTAAAATCAAGTTTCTTGCATGAATTCTGTATAAATCCATATCAATTTGTGCTCTAGTACCTCTTACTGCAGGACCTTTGGAAGCATTTAAGATTCGATATTGCAAACCACTTTGATCTGTCAAAAACCCCATAGCACCACCTAGCGCATCAATCTCTTTTACCAAATGTCCTTTTCCAAGCCCACCGATTGCAGGGTTACAACTTGCCAAACCAATATTTTCTACAAGCATTGTCAAAAGATGTGTTCTTGCTCCCATCATAGCACTAATTCTGCTTGCTTCAATTCCTGCATGTCCCCCACCAATTACCAAAATATCAAAATTATTCATCCTCATCCTCATCATCTTCATTATTACTTGCTTTATCACTTGTTAAATCAAAAGTCATAGCATAATTTGGATAATCTCTTTTTTCATTACCAAAACTATAACGCAAACCAATATTTGCCAAAAAGTCTTGATTAACAACTTTTCCCATAAATCCAGCCTGTCCTTCAAAATAAAGTCTTAGATTTTTTGTTAGATAGCTATTGATTCCAAAAGACATAACAACCATTTGATTGTAACCAAACTTATGCTCTTCTTTTGCGATATTCCCCACATCAAGTTGCACTTTTCCAAGGATATAATCCCCTATATAAGAAGCGCCCACTCTAAAATCTGTCTGATTTTTGGAAGTTTTTAAGCTATAACCAAAAGTCATCCCTACACCACCACGAAGTAAAATAGCCAAATCGCTTTGAGAATGCATTTGTGTTTGAATTTTTTCACCTGTTTTTTGCAATAGATCTATTTTTGTCATAGCACCTGCAATAAAACTCATATTTGTATCCAAATAAAATGCTCGAGTATCACCAAAATGTACACGATAACCAAACTCTTCTCCCAGATTAAATGCATGTGCCATTAAAGAATTTTGCACATCACTATTTTTTGGTGATAATGTGATCATGTTATATTTTAAAGTCGTATCAGAATAAAATCCTGTATCTCCCACATATACATAATACATCGATGCTTCAATAAGATTAGAATTTGCTTGTAAAAGACTGGATTTGAGATTGTTATATCCATAACCTGCACTAAAACCAATATAGTGCATACTCTCTTCAAAACCAAATCCATAATCATAACCTACTTGTGCATTTACAAAAATATTTTTCAAATCTTTATTTTGGCTAGACTGCCCCACAAAACTGCGTACCCAAAGGTTATTATCATAAACATTATCCCTAAGCTCACCCATTCTTTTATTAAGACTATCTACATGCGAAAGATAGACAAGATAAAGGCTTGATAATAATGAAGTAGTTCTTGTACTCTCATTAGGATTAATCCTTGCAGTATAAGAGCCAATATAATAATTATCTACCAATTCTTCTTCTGATGTTGGAGTTTCCTCACTACCTTCTGGTGGCTTAGGTTTTGGTTCTTTATCTTCGCGCACTTTGATATATTCTGTCTCTACTAACAAATATCCTTGTTCTACAATAGATTTTTTTGTAGTATCAAAAGAAAAATTATTTTTTGCATCTTTTTCAACTGTTGCTACCAAAATATTATTTGCACGATTATTTACTTGATAAGAATAACTCCCCGCATTCTCCAAACTCTCATCATCATAATAAGTTTGCAATCTTGCACTACTAGTGCCATCTGCTTGATTTACATCAATAAAGTCTGCTTTTTTTCTATTGAGTGTTGCAAATCCTCTAAAAATTACATGATCAAGAGATTTAACATTATCAAGCGTAAGATTTACTAAATCCTTATCTTCTTTACTAAAACCTCTTTTTGCACTATATCCACCGCTTACCATATCTACAATTGTATTATTTTGTAACAATGTAGATCCCATATCTTCGCTATATGCCTTAGTATTTGTAGCGCTAAGCAGATTAATCTTTGTACTTCTATTAACAAACCACTTAGAACTCTCATCTAAATTAATATGATAAGTTGCACTTTGATTTGTAAGATCAGCATTAAAACTTGAATGCTTATCAATACTAATACCAACATCGCCACTACCACCCACTCTTGCTTTGCTTTTCATATTTAAAACATTAAAGCTACCCACATAATTTCCACCAACTACATAGGCATTTTCATCTTTCATTTTCACACTAGCAATATTTGTCACAAATGCTGAATACTCTCTAAAATCCCCTAAAACATCATTAGCTTTAGCAGAATCTAAACTTAACATTACCCCATTATTATAATTACTCGGATTAAGCCCATTTGTAATATCTGCTTGATTTGTAGCTTTTTGTGTGGAGAGTAAAACCTCTGTCACCCCACCTGTATAATAAATCTTATTTGTCGCACCATTACTTATCCCTTGTACAACAATAATATTTTTACTTGTATCGCTTGTAGAGATTGTTAAATCAAATGCATCTCCTACACTACTTGTATTAACCTTAGCAGCACCTAATGCAAGACTAATCACATTATTACCATTATTTGCAGATTCTACCCTTAAGCCATGTGCTTCATAATCTGTATAACTCAAAATATTTTGAGAATCTTTACCATCTGCAAAAATCTCATGATTGTTTTGACTTAGTCCTTTAGTAAAGGTAATTTTATTCACTCCACCACCTCTAGCAATAATATTACCTTCAAATGTCACATTATTCACGCTCAATGTATTTATTGCTTGAGAAAATGCTGCGATATTACCATTAATCGTATTTGCTACATTTCCATTTGTGTTTTTATCTGTTATAGTATTACTTGTACTTGCTCCACTTGCAAAAACCGCATACCCATCACCAGAATTATTTTTTAAATCAATCTTTGCTTGATTAGAAAATTCAAGAGTATTCACCCCACCGCTAGTTGCTTTAAATGCACCATTTAAAACACCTCCACTACTTGAAAGCATAAGGGTATTTTTACCTTGTGTGGAGCTATTTACATCACCTTTGATTTCTAATTTTTTAAGTGTAATTTGATTGATTCCGCTATTTTGCGCGGTAATATTCCCTGCAATTTTTTGTGCCATTGCCATATCTGACACACCATCAACGCCATCACTAATATTTACCCCTGCAGTAATGCTATTTTCCCCACCATTTGCAAAAACCGCATTTTTATTAGAATCACTCACTAAAGAAATACTAGAGCCATTTTGCACAATTAGCGTATTTTTTGATCCATTAGAACTTGCACTAATATAACCTTCTGTAAGTGTATATTTTGTAATCTTATCAAGGTTATTTTTTCCGCCATTTTTAGCAATAATATTTCCTGTGATAGTGTTTGCTGCAGCCATAGCTGCATCTTCTCCTGTTTCATTTACAATATTATTCACCCCACCATCAGCATACATTGCATAAGATTCTTCATAATTAATCAATGCAAAACTTGCACCCCCCATAAGTTTGATTTCATTTGTAGCACCTGCTGATTGTGCTTTTAAAAAGCTTTGCGTAATTTTAGAATCCTTAGAATTGATAATAATTGTATTTTTTCCTGTTCCTTGTGCTTCAAATCCACCTGTAATCATGATGTTTCCACCATTTTCTTTTACTACTGATGCCCCATCTTGCACACCAAAATTAATTGTATTGCTTCCATTTTTTGCAGTAATATTTCCTGTGATTGTATGAGTTCCTGCGGTCAAATTTAGAGTATTTGAACCATTGCTTGCTAAAATTGCATTGTTATCGGTATTTGCAATAAGATTGATTTTATTATTCATCTCATTTGATACGATAGTATTATTTGCATTATTTCCTAGAGCAGAAATATAAGCCTTAGAAATTTCATAATTTTTAATTTTTGCAAGATCATTGCTTCCGCCATTTTTAGCAATAATAGATAAAGTGATTTGATTTACACCATTATTATTAGTAGTCATATCATTTACTAAAGTATTTTTTCCGCCATCTGCAAGAATAGATTTGATAGCAAAACTCGCAGTATTATTTAGCGTGATAGAATTTTCTGCATTTGTAGTACTAATTGCTCCAGTAACACTTGAAGCCCCACCTAAAGTCAGTGTATTTTTAGAATCAGTGCCACTAGAGATAATATCCCCATTAATCACGACCTTACCAGAATTTGTATCCTCAAAGATTAAAATATTTTGCCCATTATTTTTTGCTACAATCGCCCCAGCAATACTATGAGAATTACCCTTAAGACTAATATCATTACTTCCATTATCTGCCAAAATTGCATTACCATCATTAGCAATAAGTTCAATTTTTGAATTATTTTGTGTTGGCTTGATGAGGTTTTTTGCCTGCATGCCTTGTGCAATGATACTTGCTTGAGAGATTTTCAAGCTTGCCACATTGGAAAGATCATTGCTTCCGCCATTTTTAGCAATAATATTTCCTATGATAGTATTTGCCACACTTCCATTGCCCATATTTGGATTTGTGATCATATTTTTTCCATGATCTGCAAGTAAAGCATATTCCGCACCACTAAAATCAAAGCTAGAACTTTCACTCAAAGTAATGGTATTATTTCCATCATTTGTAGCACGCAAAAATCCATTACTAATTTTAGAGCTACCTTTTAAGTCTAGCATATTTTTTGACTCATCACCTTCTGCAATAATGCTTCCTTGAATCTGCATTGTTGCTTCACTTTTTAAAGAGTTATTCCCAGAATTTAGCGCTGAAATATTTCCTGTAATACTATATCCCCCATTTTGTGGCATCATAGTAGGAAGTGTAATTGTATTACCACCGCTATTATCTGCCAAAATTGCATTGTTATCATTAGGGTTTGCATGCAATACAAAGCTTGCAGTTTTTGGTGTGATAATATTTTTACCGCCCTCACCACTTGCTACAATATAGCCATTTTTTATATCAATATTTTCAACTTTTGAAAGATCGTTAATTCCGCCATTTAATGCCAAAATATTTCCTGTAATACTACTTTGTGTAGTAGAGGTGATTGTATTGGTGCTTCCCTCACCATCTGCTAGGATTGCAAATTTATCCCCGATAAATTCAAAATTCCCACCATTGCTAAATGTAATGGTATTACCACCACCATTTGTAGATTCTAAAACACCTTGAGAAATCTTTGAAGCACTATTGAACATCAAAGTATTCCTACCCCCAAGAGCATGGATACTTCCTGTGATACCTAGCTCTTTTGTTCCTGTGTAGCTTAGAGTGTTAGATCCTTCATTTTTAGCAGTAATATCTCCAGTGATACTCATCTCATTTCCATTAGAAGAATCAGTAGAGTTTAATGTAAAAATATTATTTCCACCATCTGCTAGGATTGCATTATTATCATTTGCATTTTTGATAAGTTTAAAACTACTAAGATCTGAAATAATTGTATTGCTTGAACCTTCTCCAACCGCAGAGATGTAGCCATCCATCAAAGTAAGTTTTTTAACCTTAGAGAGATCATTACTTCCACCATTTTTAGCAATAATATTTCCTGTGACACTGCTTTGTTCTTCACTTTGCAAATCATTTTTACTTCCCTCACCATCTGCTAAAATTGCATAATCTCCATTTTGATGCTTAAGTGCAAAATTTGCTTCCCCACCAAAAATCAAAGTATTTACCCCGCCAGATTTTGCATCCAAATAACCAGAATGTAGTTTTGATTGGGAATTTAAATTTAGTGTATTTTTTGATCCTTCACCCTCTGCAATAACACTTCCTGTGATATCTAGCTGAAGGTTTCCACCATAAGTTATGCTATTTACCCCGGCATTTTTAGCAGTAATATTTCCAGTAATACTATCAAAATTATTTTTTTCTATATTGTTGATTTCTATCTTATTACTACCGCCATCTTGTGCCAAAATTGCATTACCATCATTAGAGTTTGCAATAATTATGACATTACCATTTGCTAAATTTGCAAGGATATTATTTTGTGATCCCTCACCAATAGAAGAGATATAACCACTTGCAATATTTAGGCTTTGTGCCTGTCTTAGTTCATTTACCCCGCCATCTCTTGCTAAAATATTTCCTACAATTTTGCCAGTAGGTCCAATAATGTGATTTAGAGAGTTTTCTCCTTCTGCTAAAAGTGCATACTGCTCACCTTGAAAAGTAAAGTTTGAAGTTCCTTCAAATGTTAGAGAGTTTTTTCCTCCTGCCCTAGCAGTCAATGTCCCACCATTTAAAACAGATGCACCGCCTAAGGTTAATGTATTAATACTTTCCTCTCCTTCTGCCAAAATGCTTGTATTATAAGTCTCTAATTTTGGACTAGCTTCTTTTGTAGCAGTGAGTGTATTTTTTCCACCTCCTAATGCAACAATATTCCCTGTAAAAGTTCCTTGATTAATACTTATGGTATTGCTTCCATTATTTTGCGAATTGATATTTCCAGTTAAAGTAAGATTTCCCGTAAGATCAATTTTATTATTTCCTGCATCTGCAAATATATCTCCCAAAATTTCATGATTTCCGCTAGATGTTCCAGCAATCATATTACTAGAACCCTCACCTCTTGCACTCACAGCCACAGCTGAACCACTTAGATTCATTGTGCTTGTGCCATTTAGCGTAAGAGAGTTACTAGCATTTCCTTCTTGTGCATTAGCTTCTAAATACATATTTTGTATTTTTGCACTACTATCTAATGTAATTGTATTACTCACCCCATTTCCCTCAGCACGAATCAAACCATCACGGATGTGAGATTGATCAGAAATAGTAATAGTATTACTTGCATTCTCCTTTAGTGCATAAAGTGAGCCTTGCATTTGCAATTTTTTAAAATTATAGCTATTTCGCCCACCAGATACCGCGGTCACATTTCCAGAGATTGTGTTAAAAGTCCCATCAACACTATTATCTTGAATAATATTTTTAGAATTTGCCCCTTGCGTATAAATCGCATCATTGCCTGTGCCAACGCTTTGATTATTTTTATCACGTAAACTTGCACCTTTTAGCATGATTGTAGAAGTATCATTAATAGTTAGAGTATTGCTAGCTCCAGTTTCTTCTGAAATTGCTTGCATATATCCTGTCATTGTTGAACCACTAAGAGTTAGCGTATTTTTAGAATTATCACTCAAAACAATCATAGATCCTGTCATACTAAAACTTGTCAGTGTGACTTTATTTTCCCCAGCATCTGCATAGAGATTGCCCTGCAAGGTATTTTGTCCATTAGATTTACCAAATTCAAGACTATTACTCCCCTCATTTAATGCTAAAACATCTCCAGTAACATTGACATTACTTAAACTTAGCGTATTTGTTCCTTTGTTTTCTGCAAGGATATTGCTTGAAATAATGCTTGTACTAGCCTTTGCACTCAAACCATTGATAATATTTCCACTATTAACCCCTGATGCAAAAATCGCATTCCCCTCATAATCTCTAAAAATAACACTACTATCCTCTTTTAAACTTACATTATTTCGTGCTTCAAACCTCCCAGCTTCACCCTCAGTCTTTGCAAATAGATAAGAATCTTCTAGCTTTGCAGTATTTAAAGATATCGTATTGCTAGATTTAAGATTATCAGTTTCATTTCCTGTAGCTAAGATTCCACCCTTAATTGCACCATGATTAATTGTTATCTCATTTTTTCCACCAGTTGAGCGAACATCTCCTTCAAGTGTGCTTTGTTTACCATCCACACCAAAGCTTAATGTATTACTTCCACCGGTATTTACAAGGACATTCCCCTTCATTTTGAGATTATCTAGCGTGATGGTATTTTTCCCTTTATTTTGTGCCAAAATATCTCCAACAATACTATTTTCCCCTGTGGTAGTTCCTTGTTTGATATCATTACTACCTTCATCTGCAAAAATTGCATTTTGTGTTTCATTTTGCACGATCAAAGAACTATTTCCATCCATTGTGATTGCATTATTGGATTTGAGATTTTCTGCACTAATGCTTTTGGAATCTATCATTGTGTCTTTTAAGATTAATGTATTTTTTCCGCCTCCTAATGCAGAAATATCTCCTTTAACCATACCGCCTTTTTTAATAGTAATTGTATTGCTTCCCTCAGTATCAGCAACCATATTACCAGTCAAAGTAAGCTTATTTAGTGTAACACTATTGCTAGCATTATTTTGGGCTTGCAAATCACCTTGAATGCTATGGTCTTTTTCATTTGTATCCATTCCTTCAATGATATTTTTTGCCGTGTCTTGACTTGCAAACATCGCAAATTGTGTCTCAGGATTTGCATTTAAATGAAGAATAGATTCTGTATCTGCTAATGTAATTTTATTTTCAGATGTACGCTTTTGTGCATACATATACATATTATTTAATGTAGAGCCTTTATCTAGCGTGATTGCATTATTTCCACCATTTTCATTATAAATTTTATTAATCTCAGCTCCCCCAATTTGCATACCATTAAAAATCACTTCATTTTTACTTGCACTATATTTTGTAATCGCAATAATATCCCCATCAAAGCTTCCACTATCTCTCTCTTTACCAAAAGTGATTTTATTATTTGCTGCACTCTCTGCAATAATATCCCCACGCATAGTGACTTTATTTAAAGTAATTTCATTAGTTGCATTAAAATTTGCCTTAATATCACCAGTAATTACATGCTGGCTTGTAGTGGTATCTGTAATGGTATTTTTTGCCCACACACCATATGCTAAAATTGCTGCTTTTTCCTCCCCATCTAAGCCCTGCTCTGTTACTTCACCCGCAACAAGGTTTAAAGTAGAAGACCCATTTAAAATAATCGTATTTCCTGCAGTTTTTATTTTTTTTTCTGAGTCAGTTTGAGCTTGTTGATAAGCTTTAAGATAGGTATTGCTTAAAGAACTATTACCATTAAGTGTAAGAGAATTTGTCGTATCAAAATCTTCATTAGCATTTGCACTTGAGATAATTCCTTGTTTAATAGGTGAGGCATTAAGAGAAGAATCTGTAAAAACCAATTTGTTTTGCCCTGTCTCATTTGCAAGAATAGAACCTTGCATAGTGAGATTTTTTAATGTAACTACATTTTGTCCTGATTTATTCGCATAGATATTTCCTACAATACTATGACCCTTGATTGCCTCATCTTCTTTTGCAACAGGAGCTGGAGTTGTACTTGTACTTGTACTTGTATCTGCAATAGTATTTTTAGTTTTTTTCCCATCTGCTGTAATAGCATTTTCATCATGATTTGCTTTCAAATTAATTATGCTTGTATCATCAAGCGTAATGGTATTGCTTGTCTCTGCTGCATCTCCATCACCTTCTTGTGTAGCAAGCACATAAGTATTAAAAATACTAGAATTATCATTTAAAACTATGGTGTTTTTTGTCTCAGTGACACTGCTTTCTTTTCCCGTAGCCTCGATTCCATAAATTGTCCCTCCCTCATTAATTGTAATTTTTTTAAAATTAAAATCATTTACCCCCATATCATTTGCCACGATGCTTCCGGTGATTTTTTTATCTCCTGTGCTCATGTCATTAATTTTGTTTTTTGCATTATATCCGCTTGTATAAACCGCGCGATTATCCTCACGATTTGCTACAAGATGCATACTTGTATTATCTTTTAGTGTTAGGGTGTTTACAACTTCTTTTGTTGTATCATTCTTGCCTCCTTCTTGGATAGCAGAGAGATAAGTATTTGCAATGCGACTATTTCCGCTAAAAGTCAGTGTATTGCTAGTTTCAAGAACATTCCCATTTGCTTTAGCAGAAATTCCATAAACATTTGCCCCATCATTCATAGAAGTATTATGCAAAGTAAGAGTATTTTTCCCCATCTGGTTTGCTATAACATTTCCCATAAGAATACTCGGAGCTTGGTTATCAGATTGTTTTTGATTTCCTAAGGCAATAGTATTTATTCCACTATCATCTGCAATAATACTTCCAGCTATATTAGCATTTTGTAGTTGGACTTTATTTCCACTTTGGATACTTGTATCATTAATTGTGTTATTTTTTGCATAGATATTTCCTGTAATATTTTGAACTTTTTTTCCCATGGAATTATCTGTAATCTCATTATAAGCTTGCAAAGAATCTGAAAAAATTGCATCATTTCCAGAACCCTGTTTACTACCCTCATTATCATAGACTTGCTTACCTTTTAAGCTAATTGCCGCATTATCATTGATAGTGATTTTATTGTGTGCTTTTTCCTGCGCGCTTGTGTGCTGAGCAAGAAGCTGGCCATCATGAAATAATGCAGCACCATTAAGAACTAAAGTATTTGTAGAATCTTCAATCATCCCTGCGTTATAACCACTATTTGCAATCAAACTTCCTTGCATATCCGCAGCAATATCTGCATCAGCCTTTGTACTATTTTTGCCACCAATGGTAATAGTGTTGCTTCCGCCCTGTGTTATAGCATCACCTGTAATATTAATCTTTCTTACATTGATGGTATTTTTACCTTGATTTTTTGCAAAAATATGCCCTTGCACCAAACCACTAGAATCCATCACTCCCTTATCTTCACTCAAAGTATTTTTAGAACCCTCACCAATAGCTTGAAAAGATTTATCATTATTATCCGAAGCAATTTGTAAATTCGCATTATTTTTTAATGTAAGAGTATTTTCACCACCCTCAGTAGCAGTGACATTTCCATTGATATTTACCCTACTATTCTCATCCATTGTGATAAGATTCTTACCTTTTGTATCAGCATTGATATTGCCTTGCATTTGGGCTTGCAAAAATGTAATTTGATTTTGCCCTGCATTAAATGCTGTAATATCACCATGAAGAGAAAGATTTTTTAAGTGGATATTATTCATCGCAACATCATTAAGACTATCTTTTTTTATATTATCTGCTGTAATTCCACCTTTTATCACACTTTGAGTGCTAGTTGCAGCATTATCTTTGATTGTATTATTTGCGCCATTCCCTGATGCATACACCGCATAAGGATTATTTTCATCTAATACAACTAACTCTAGATGAGAATTATCATTTAATGTAATCGTGTTGTGGTTTTTTTGTAGAGCATTTGCCTCATTTTTTGTATCTGACCAAAGATTGCCCTTAAGAAACCCAGAATTATTTAGCGTAATTTCATTACTAGATTGATTACCTTTTGCAAGAATATTTCCTAATAAATTCCCAAAAGTCCCATTGTTTTGCATTTGTGCTGGGGGTTTCTCTCCACCAATAGTAATAGTATTACTTCCGCCAGTATCTGCAACAATATTACTTTGAAGTTTATAATCTTGATGAGCACTTGAAATTTTAAGTTCATTTTTTCCTTTATTTTGCGCAAGGATTCCATCTCTAATTTGTGCATTAGCTAATGTAATAGTATTTGTCCCATTATCTGCTAGAATCTTTCCTGTCACCTCAAAAGATGTGGTTTTAGCACTATCTTCTGTAATTGTGTTAGTACCACCATCTTTAGCATTAATACTACCAATCAAGCTTGCATTTTTACCAAAGGTAATCGTATTATTTCCCTGTGTTGTTGCATTAATATCTGAAGTAATAATTCCATTTTTATTAATGCTCCCATTACCTAGAGTAATGGTATTTTTTGATCCATCACCTTCTGCATTAATTCCTTGTGTAATTGCAATATTTTGCAAAGTAATTGCATTATTTCCACCATCTTTAGCATAGATTCCGCCTTCCATTCTACTTTGTCCAGCAACAGGAAAACTATCTTTTATAATGTTTGTCCCTTGAGTATTTGCAGTAATATTCCCTGTCATATCCATCGCAGCGATTGTAATATTATTTTCTCCGCCACTTGTAGAAGAGATATTTGCTTTGATTTGACCAGTGTATTTTTCATTGCCTAGTGTAATGGTATTTTGCGCTCCCGTGCCATTTGCAATAATCCCCCCTTCTACATCCCCACTATTAAACAAAATAGTATTTTTACCATTTGCTCCCGCTTCTATTTTACCACTTTGCCCCCCATTTGTCTTAATCATAGAAGACCTGCTAGCATTACCAATTATAATAGTATTTTGCCCATTATCTGTAGCAGTAATATCTCCAGTAATCGTGCTACCAATCAAGGTAATATCATTTTTTCCACCCTTTGTGGCAGCAATTTTTCCAGTCATTGCGACATTGTTAAAATGAATTATATTAGAACTATCTTTTTCTTCTTCTTCAACTTCTTTTTGATTTTCTTGTGGAGTAGCATTTTTACTACCTGTAGCAGTGATATTTCCAGCGATAGTGCTTTGTGTTGTGCTATTACCAATAGTAAGTAGATTTTGTCCCTTAGAATCTGCAGTAACATCTCCTGTCATTGTAAGATTTTTTATTGTGAGATTATTTATACCTTCATTTTTTGCGCTCACATTTCCTGTGAGATTTAGATTATCAAGATTTAAGGTATTGCTCCCACCATCTGCAATAATACCACCACTATTAATTTTTACATTACTTAGAAAAATTGTATTACTTCCTTTTTTGTTAGCAAAAATATCATTAGTGATTATATTTTCTGCGGTGGTGTTTCCTGTAATAGTATTTTTATTTCCCTCGCCAATGGAAGAGATTGCAGCATTACTTGCGTTAATATCCTGCTTAGTTCCATTCATAGCATTAGCTTTGAGATCAAGCTTAGAAGTACCATTTAACACGATATTATTTTCAGATTTAGAAGGAATCTGCCCTTGCTCTCCTTGCGTGGTTTCTAGATTTGCGATATAGCCAGTAAGACTAGCACTTCCTTGCAAAGTAATACTATTATTAGCGCCCTCGCCTTGAGTTACAACGCTTGCAATACTGCCATCTTTCAAAACTACACTATTACTTCCACCATCTTGTGCTTTTATATGACCTTTGATATCAGCACTACTTAGCGTAATGGTATTGTTTGCCTTATTGCTTGCAAAAACAGCACCAGAGATTGTGGCTTTATTTGTTGTGCTTCCTTGAATAGTGTTGCTAGAATTTTCCCCATCTGCAAAAATTGAGGCAGCTTCACTTTCTTGCGTGGTTTCCATATTTAGCACTGCGGTTCTATTAACATTTAAAATGTTGCTTCCGCCCTTTGTGGCTGACATATAACCCTTGAGATTTGAACCAATATCAATACTAAGAGTATTACTTCCGCCATCTTCACTAATCAAAGAGCCTTCAATTGTAGTATTACGCAAATTTGTAATAATGTTTTTACCCTTATCTAATGCGATGATACTGCTTTCGATCTTACCTTGATTTGCTGTTGTATTACCAGTAGTAAGATCATTAATATTATTTGTTGCATTACCTACAGCAAGGATAGAAAAATCTATATTTTTGGTTTCCTGCTCTTGTGTTTTTTCTTTCTTTTTTTCAGGAGTAGTGCCATTAATATTTATTGTAGTTTTATCCCCTGCTTTTGTAGCAGTAGCAGTTTGCTTTGTAAGGTTTAAAAAGGAATTTTCTTGCAAAATAATAGTATTGCTTGATGCAGCACCATTTCCCCCGCCATTTCCACTCCCCATAGCATTACTATCGACATAAATATAACCATTTTCCATACTAGAGCTGCCACGAAAAATTACTGTGGTATTATTTCCACTACCAGTTGTAGAAATATGTCCATTGAGTTTATCAGACATAGCGGGTGTGCCAATTGTTACGACTTTTTTAGGATCAGATTTATTATCAATACTGCTTTGTTCTGCCGATAATATTGGACAAAAAATACTTGCTAACGAAAAAGCTACAAAAGTTGTTTTTATTTTTGCAATTCTCATAGATTAAAACCATTCTTCATGAATTTATTATATCAAAAAAACCGCACTCCAATTTAACGAAGAAATACCTAAAATAGAGTGTGATTCTAACATAAAATTAAAATATTTATAAAGTTTTATCAACCATTCCCGCTTCATATAAAAATCTTGATGGCTCATATAAAATATTCTTTGTTTTTTCCTTATTGTTGTAGGTTTTTGCATAAGAAAGGGTAAGTTTAGTTTTTGCCCTAGTAACTGCAACATAAAAAAGCCTACGCTCCTCATCAATACTTCCACCATCGCGATTTGCAAGCTTTTGATTAGGGAATCTTCCTTCCATCAAATCTACCACATACACTTCTTCAAACTCAAGCCCTTTAGATGCATGGACAGAGAGCAAACTCACACCCTTTCCCTGCACTGCTTCAGAAGATCCTAAAACCATGGCATTTAAAAACCTACTAATATAATCGTATTTTTTTGCAAGATTTGTTAGGATAAATATTTTATTATTGATTTGTTCAAGTGCCTCATCCTTGCGTCTATTATCAATACTGCCATCTCGTTTTTTTGCACGATCTTTTGCTAACATCTCCATGATTCTTGTATAAAAACTACTTTTTGAAATCTGTGCAACAAGAGTTGTAGGATCTTTTTGCCGATACAATTTTTTAAAAACCATATAAAAATCTTGCAAAAATAAAGCACTTTCTTTATTAAATTTAGGATAAGACAAAATGGGGTGTGACTTGAAAGAAGATTCTAAAAATTCATCAAATCGTCCTGCTTGATCCGTCATAAAAAAATCATTAAACAACCCTAGTTGTGGGATTTTTTTATTATTTTGGTAGGGTTGTTTATCATTTGGATTTACTAATCCTTGATATATATCTCCATCACCTAGCACCAACAAGCCCTCATAAATATCTTTAGCAACAGAGTTTCCAATCATCGCCCCATAACTCAAAATATGAATACATGCCATCATATCTTTAGAATTATTTAATAACGAACACAAATCCAACATTAAAGAAATTTCTTTTGTTTCAAAAAAACTTGTCCCCCCCTTGCGTTTTACCGGAATTCCAAAACTTCGCAAACTTGCCTCACAACCATCACCTGAAGCATTATTTCTAAAAATTACTGCCACCTCATCTAAGTTTGGATTTCCTGTAGCAATGTTTTTAGCAATACCTTGATATTGCAAAAATAACTCATCAAAAATTAAAAGCTTAGGAGGGGTAAATTTTCCCGTTTTAACAACTTCAAGAGATTTAGGATAAATGCGTTCATTGTTTTGAATCACACGATTAGCCAAATCAAGAATAAGTCCGCTAGAACGATAGTTTTTTGTAAGAGTAAAAACTTTTGCATCTGCATATTTTTGCGTAAAATTGCCAATAATATTAATATCTGCACCATTAAATGCATAAATACTCTGATCATAATCCCCTACACAAAACAGACTTTTTGGCTTCAATGCATCTAAAATAGAATCTTGCAAAGGGTTTGTATCTTGATATTCATCACACAAAACTTCTTCATAAGGAGAAAAATTTTCCTGCATTTCTTTTCTATACCGCAATAACAAATCATTATAATCTGCATATTTATAAGATTCTTTTAATTCTCTAAACTCATCAAAAATCCCTTCATAAATCATAGCATAACGCATATGCTCAGGGCTTTTTTCCTCTAACCATGCTTCAAAATTTTGATTTTTGGAAGCATTAAGATAAAGAGAGTAAAAATCATATAGATATTGTGCAGTATAAGGAGGAGTTTTAGAATCTACATCAAGATAGACACGCTTTTCTGCAATGCTTTTAAACAAAATTTTTAATTCTCGTGGTTGTTTTAATGTAATATCGTATTTATCTTTTAAATAACGATAAGCCACGGCGTGAAATGTCCCTGCCTGTATACTTTTGGCTTTTTTTTCTCCAAATTTTTTTGCTACACGCGTGATCATTTCTTCCGCTGCTTTATTTGTAAAAGTAAGCAGCAAAATAGTTTCTGGAGCAATATTATTTTCAAACAAATATGCAATACGCCCTACAATCGTAGAGGTCTTGCCTGTCCCTGCAGATGCAATAATAAGATTATGCCCCATTGGTGCAGTAGCTGCAAGTTTTTGCTCACAATTTAAAATAGATAAGGGCATCAATCTTCCTTTAATTTTAAACTTTTATTAAATCTAAATATTTGCAATAAACAAAAAAATAATTCTGGTGGCTTTTTTAAAGTTATAGCAAAAACTTTTTGATCCAATATCAGACATCATCGCGGACATTCTAAGAATAATCTATAATCTTGCATATTACGCATTTCTCGTTTCAAATCTAAATCCATAATCACCTCTTGATTGGTGATAAGATTTGCATTTAACTGCTTGGTTCTTGTGATTCTACATTCTGAAATATCAAATAATGGTGGTGGGGTTTTAATAATAATTTTATACAAATCTAGATCCATTTTCTCTAAAGGATATTTTAACTGATTACCTAAAAAGTTTTTCTTAGATTTTTTTTGATAATAACGATATTCCTTAATTTTGCCATTTTTATTAATAATTTGTGTGTGGCTATCATTGACACTAAAAGTTTGCACTTGATTTGGAGTATTATACCCTTGACCATACATAAAATTTTCTAACTCTGCTGATAACACCTTAATTGCATATCCACCTCTTTGTTGCACCAAGGAAAAATCTGCCTCATCTAACTCATAAACTTCTTCTTGAGACAAAATCACTTGTTTGGATCTTTTTTCTTCCAATAGATTTCTATTTTGTAAATTCTCTGCTTGCTTCTGCTTTTTTACATCTTTTTTTTCTTTTCCTTCTTCTTTCTGTGCTTTTTCATTTTTCTGGGTTTTTTTATTCTCTTCTTTTTTATTTTTTTCTTTGGTGCTTTTCCCCTTAGTGTTTTTCTCTTTTTTTGTAGTTTTCTTAGCTTTCTCATCATTCACTTCTTGTTCTTGTTTTTCTTGCACTTTTTTTGGTTCTTGCTTCTCTTCTTTTACTTCAATCCCCTTTAATTCATTAATTTTATCCAAAATTGCGCGTCTACTATCTCTTTCTAAAAATGATCCTTGGATTGAAAAACCTGTTTGTGTTGTATCTAAAAAATCCAAAATTCCATCACTATCTTCTTTATAATGATCTTCAACCTGTCTCATTTTTTGCATAAAAAGCTCTTGACGGTTATCTTGCTCTTCAAGATTTACCTGGGGCACACTCATTTCATCTTCTTTTGTAAATTGATAAACCCTCTGAGAATCTTCCTTTGTTGTTAAATTTTGTGGGTTTTCTTGCGGGGTTTGTGTTTCTTGAGGATTTTGAGAATTTTGTGTTTCTTGAGATTGAATAATCTGTCCTTGATCTTGGATATTTTCCTGCATTTGTTCTGCATTCTGAGGCATCTCTGTAGCACCAGTGTTTTGCTCAAGATTAGTATTTTCTTGCATTAAATTTTGTGTAGATTCTTGAGTTTGACTTTCTTGAATATTAGGATTTTGCAAACCTTGATTTTGCAAAAATTGTGGATTTTGTTCATTGTTATCATACATTTGTAAATTTTCTTGATATTGCTCCACATCATGCAAATACTCCTGCCCAACTTCTTGATGAAAATCTTGTGGATTTCCTTGCAATTCTTGTGCTTCCTGTGGGTTTTCTTGCGGGATTTGTGTTTCTTGAGGATTTTGAGAATTTTGTGTTTCTTGAGATTGAATAATCTGTCCTTGATCTTGGATATTTTCCTGCATTTGTTCTGCATTCTGAGGCATCTCTGTAGCACCAGTGTTTTGCTCAAGATTAGTATTTTCTTGCATTAAATTTTGTGTAGATTCTTGAGTTTGACTTTCTTGTGTAGGAAGATCAATCTCCTCCTCTGTTTGCTCTGCCTGTGCTGCTAATATCGTATTTTCAACATGCTCTACTTGCAACTCCTCTTTTTGTGTGGTTTGCCCCCCTGCCTCTTGAGCATTACAAACAAAAACAATGCATGCAATGCAAAATATATTCTTAAGCAATTTCACGCCTATACTCCCATAATATTTTTATGTTATACCTTGATTATCAATAACTATCGGCATAATTTAGTATATAATTATAAAAAAAATCTAATTAAAGAGCAATAAAAAATTATGAATAAAATAGCAATTTTAGGCAAACCTAATGTAGGAAAAAGCTCTCTATTTAATCGACTAGCAAGAGAAAGAATCGCCATTACCTCCGATATTTCTGGAACAACACGCGATGTAAATAAAAAGATTATCTCTCTTAATGGAAATCTTCTAGAAATCCTTGATACTGGTGGAATCGATGAAAGTACTGAACTTTTTTCTACAGTCAAAAAGATCTCTTTTGAAACAGCAAAACAAGCAGATTTGATCTTATATGTAGTAGATGGAAAACTTGCTCCTAGCGACGAAGACAGAAAATTATTTTACAGCTTACAAAGAATCCAAAAAAATTGCTTTCTAGTTATCAATAAAGTAGATAACGACAAAGATAAACAACTTGCTTATAATTTTGATAGTTTTGGAGTAAAAGATATATTTTTTATCTCTATAAGCCATAATCGCGGAATTACTTATCTTATTAATTCAATTCTTTATAAACTTAACCTTACACCACATCATGAAGACCCAGAAGAGAGTCTAGAAGAGTTTTTGCAAAAAGATAAGCAAGAAGATAATACTATTTTACCGCAAATCTCTATTGGAATCATCGGACGAGTAAATGTTGGAAAAAGCTCTTTGCTTAATGCGCTTATTGGCAAAGAAAGAAGTGTAGTAAGTCCTATGGAGGGTACCACAATAGACCCTGTTGATGAAAGCATTACCTATAAGGATCATAATCTTTATTTTGTCGACACTGCAGGATTGCGTCGCAGAAGTAAAATCAAAGGAATTGAAAAATTTGCTCTAGATCGTACAAGTAAGGTTTTGGAAAAAAGTAATATCGCACTACTTGTGCTAGATGTTAGTGTGCCTTTTGTAGAACTTGATGAAAAAATCAGCTCACTTGTAGATAAATACATGTTAGGTGTAATTATTGTTTTAAATAAATGGGATATCAGAAATGCAGAATATAAAAATATTATTCAGGAATTAAAATATAAATTTAGATTCTTAGAATATGCACCAATAATCACAGTAAGCGCACTAAATAAAAGACACATCAAAGAACTAAAAGATAAAATTATCGAAGTTTATAAGCATTTTAGCTACCGCATTCCTACAAGCTTATTAAATAATACAATTTTGGAAGCGACAAAAAAACATCCTCTGCCAAGCGATCATGGAAAGATTGTCCGCATTTATTATGCAACACAATATGACACTAATCCCCCGCAAATCTCACTTATCATGAATCGCCCCAAAGCATTGCATTTTAGCTACAAACGCTATTTAATCAACTATTTACGCTCTCATTTTAATTTTGAAGGCTCCCCTATCATTATCACGCCAAAACATAAAAAATCTATCTCTCAAGATGATGGAATCAAGAGTTGAGATAATTAAGGAAAACCATGCAACTTCTCTTTGATTTTTTACAAGATATAAACCCAAAAAATAGCAAAATATGCTCCTATCTTAAATGTGATGCTGAAGAAATTTTAATTTTGCAATTTATGCTAAAAGAATATCTTAACGATCAAAAAGAATTTGAAGTCTCCTTGCTTTTAAAAGAAATTTTTAACAAAAAAGATTCTAAAGAACTTTTTACTTATCTACCAAAAATTAAAAATCTCTTAGAATCAGGCTGGATTATTGGCGAACAATATCCAATAAACTCTCTCACACTTTTGGAGATTTTGCATTCAGAAATTGCTCTGTCACCAAGTTTTTTTAAATTATTTGAAGAAGAAAATCTTGATTATCATCATGAAAATGAATCTTTAGAAATCACACCTTATGATGATCATTTTGAATTTCTCAAAGACCAATTTTTTAGAATCTCCTTACTTCAAAAATTGAGTGAGGAACGTTTAGATTCCACTCCTTGTGTTAAAACAAAATATCATCTAAAAAATATCGAAGATAAAATCACAGCACGATTAAAAATCACCAAAACCACGATACCTGCACACCAAATCATTACAGAAAACCATCTCACATCAAAAGAAGAAATTATATTTTTTGCTCTACTCAAAGAAGAATATACAAGCAGCAATAGTAATTTGCACGATATGAATGTTCTTATTAATCTTATTAGTAACGATGAGTATGATAAAATCAAAAATCGTGCACTTTTTGATGAAAAAAGCCCTTTGATTGAAAAAAATATTTTGGATTATGATGAATTACTCAATGTTTTTGGTGGAATTTCAAGGACATTTTATATCCATGAAGATATTTTGCAAAAAATTATCCACCCCAAAACTAAACAAAAAAATAAATTTTCTTTACATAACCTTATCAAAGAACAAGAGCTTTTTGAGATTTTAGAACCAAAACTCTCTCTTGATGAGATTATACTTCCTGAAAAAACAAAAAACACACTAGAAACCATTCTTCAGCAAGCAGACCCTAAAGTAACTAAGCTTCTCAAAACTTGGGGAATAAAAGAAAAAACCTCCATTCAATCCAAAATTATTTTCTATGGTGCGTCAGGAACGGGTAAGACTCTTAGCGCATTAGGTATTGCTAAAAGTCTAAAAAAACAAGTTTTAAGTCTTGATTGCTCCAAAGTACTTTCTCAATATGTTGGAGAATCAGAAAAAAATGTTAGAAAAATTTTTGACAATTACAAAGAAATTACCAAAAAATCTAAAAATCACCCTATTTTATTACTAGATGAAGCGGATCAATTTTTAAGTCTTAGAATTAACAGCGGTAGTGGTGCAGAAAAAATGCATAACCAAATGCAAAATATTTTTTTAGAACAAATTGAAAAATTTGAAGGCATTTTGATTGCTACCACTAACTTACTCGAAACAATTGATAATGCATTTTCTAGAAGATTTGACCATAAAATTGAATTTAAAAGACCAGCAGAAAAAGAAAGAATCTTATTATGGGAATATTATCTCCCAAAAAATGCAACCTTTAAAGAACACTCAAAACAAAGCCTAGCTCAAACACTCGCAAAATACAATCTTAGCGGAGGACAAATCTCTCTTATTGTTAAAAACACAGCATACAATGTTGCACTCAAAACAAAGCCTATTTTTGAAGAAAAAGATTTTATAGAATCTATCCAAAAAGAATTACGATCAGATTTTGATAAAGAAAAAAACCTAGGTTTTAATGCATTTTAATACCTGCAACTCAAATAAAATCACAAAAAACAAAACAATATTAAAAATATAATCTCTCATCATAGAGCAAAAAATCAAAATTTATTACTCACAATTAGGAATATATAAGCATAAAAATCTTATAATTTTCAAATTTTTAAAAAATTTTAAATGAAACCATAAGGATAATAGTATTATGATTACCTTAAAAGAAGCACTAAAACTTAGCGAATCTGAACTTACAGATATTAAAAAAGAAATCTTAGAATCTGCTCAAAAAAGCGAACTAAATGCCTATGTTGGCGATATACAATCAAGCATGCCAAATAAAATCCCTATTCTAATTAAAGACAATATTAATGTCAAAGGATGGGAGATTACTTGTGCGAGCAATATCCTCAAAAATTATATTGCTCCCTATAACGCTAGCGTGATTGAAAAAATGCACAATCATTCTCTTTGTGGTTTTGGGCGTGCCAATATGGATGAATTTGCCATGGGAAGCACCACAGAAAACAGTATCTATGGAATTACAAAAAATCCAAGAAATCTTTCACATGTGCCTGGTGGAAGCTCTGGAGGAAGTGCAGCAGCTGTTGCAGGAGGTATTGCTATAGCAGCACTTGGAAGTGATACAGGAGGATCAATTAGACAGCCTGCGGCATATTGTGGATGCGTAGGTTTAAAGCCTACCTATGGAAGTGTAAGCCGATATGGTCTTATTGCTTATAGTTCAAGCCTTGATCAAATCGGACCTATCACCCAAAATGTTGAAGATTGTGCAATTTTATTTGATATTATCAAAGGGCATGATCCAAAAGATTCTACAAGTGCAAATATCATACAAGAACCTTGCTTTTCAAAACTCAATCCGCAAAGAAAATTAAAGATTGCTATTTTAAAAGATTTAGTAGAAAATGCAAGTGATACAATCAAAAATGCTTATTTTGAAACCATTGAAATATTAAAAAAAATGGGACATACTATCGTAGAAAAAACTATGAAACACACTGAATATCATATTGCTACATACTATATCATCTGTGCTGCAGAAGCAAGCTCTAATCTTGCAAGATTTGATGGCGTACGCTATGGAAATCGTTGTAAAAATCCACAAAATCTCAAAGACCTCTATCTACAAACAAGAACACAGGGTTTTGGTGAGGAAGTAAAAAACAGAATCTTGCTAGGAAGTTTTGTTTTAAGTAGCGGTTATTATGATGCTTATTATCTCAAAGCTCAAAAAATTAGAGAAATGATCAAAGAAGAGTATCGTGCGATTTTTATGGATTGTGATAGTATTTTTATCCCTGTCGCACCTGATGTAGCACCAAAATTTGGTAGCACATCTTCACCACTTGAAATGTATTTAAGTGATATTTATACAATCGGTGTTAATCTTGCAGGACTCCCTGCACTATCCCTTCCTGTAGGAATTGCACAAGATAATCTACCTATTGGAATGCAATTTATTGGTAAAGCATTTGATGAACAAAGTATTTTGGATGCTGCCTATGGTTTAGAGCAAGAATTACAATTAAAATTTTAAGGAGATTGAGATGAAAATTGTGCAAAAAGCTTTAACTTTTGAAGATATTTTACTAATTCCAGCCTATTCTGAGATTTTGCCTAAAGAAGTAAGTCTAGAAACCAAACTTACCAAAAATATTGCTCTAAATATTCCTTTTGTTTCTGCAGCAATGGATACAGTCACGGAACATAAAACTGCGATTGCTATGGCAAGACTTGGAGGTATCGGAATTATTCATAAAAACATGGATATAGAAAATCAAGTAAAAGAAATTAAAAGAGTAAAAAAATCAGAAAATGGAATTATTATTGATCCTATATCTATCCGTGCAGATAAAACACTAGCAGATACCAAAAAAATTACAGAAAATTATAAAATCTCTGGTGTTCCTGTTATAGATGATAATGGCATATTAATTGGGATTCTCACTAATCGGGATCTACGCTTTGAAACAGATATGAATAAAAAAGTTGGTGATGTTATGACAAAAGCCCCATTGATTACTGCACCAGTAGGTATAGATCTAGATCAGGCACGAGAAATTATGCATCAAAATCGTATTGAAAAACTCCCCATTGTAGATCAAGATCAAAAACTCAAAGGACTTGCAACAATCAAAGATATCCAAAAACGCCTCACCTATCCTAATGCAAATAAAGATAATTTAGGAAGATTACGCGTAGGTGGAGCAATTGGTGTAGGACAACTTGATAGAGCTGAAGCACTAATTCAGGCTGGCGTAGATGTATTAGTACTTGATAGTGCACATGGACATTCTATCAATGTAATTAAAACTCTTGAAAAAATCAAAAAGAATTTTAATATCGATGTAATTGTAGGTAATGTTGTAACTGCAAAAGCTACGCAAGATCTCATTAATGCAGGTGCAGACGCAGTGAAAGTAGGTATTGGACCAGGAAGTATTTGTACAACAAGAATTGTAGCAGGTGTTGGAATGCCTCAAATCTCTGCCATTGAAAATTGTGTCAATGTTGCTGCAAAATATAATGTTCCTATTATCGCAGATGGTGGTATCAAATACTCTGGTGATGTCGCAAAAGCTCTAGCTATAGGTGCTTCTAGCGTGATGGTTGGCAGCCTCCTTGCTGGTACACACGAATCTCCTGGAGATCTTGTTCTTTATCAAGGAAGACAATATAAAACCTATCGTGGTATGGGTAGTATTGGAGCAATGACAAAAGGAAGTTCTGATCGTTATTTCCAAGAAGGTACTGCACAAGATAAACTTGTACCAGAAGGTATTGAAGGGCGTGTTCCTTATCGTGGAAAAATCGCTGATGTTATTCATCAACTCTCTGGAGGCTTACGCTCTTCGATGGGATATTTAGGAAGTAAAGATATTCCAACATTATGGAAAAGGGCAGAATTTGTGGAAATCACTGCGGCTGGCTTGAGAGAATCTCATGTGCATGATGTAGATATCACTAAAGAAGCTCCAAATTATCATGGATAAAAAGCTCCAAAGTGCAGATGGGAGCATTACTTATTATAGCCATCTTTTTGATGAGTGCTACCATAGCCTCAAAGATGGCGCATATAATGAAACAATCCACAAATACATAAAACCACCCTTTTTATTTGGTAATTTTTCTAATCGTCCACTAAAGATTCTAGATATTTGCTTTGGGCTGGGTTATAATAGTTTTTTAAGCTTTGAAGCCTATAAAAATTATCCTTATCTTGTACAAATTATTGCACCAGAAATTGATAAAAGCGTATTGGATAAAATTGCCTTACTAAATTATCCTAATCTTACCCTTGATAAGACAAAGATCTTACAACAAATTAAAAATCAATGCCCTGTGCAACTTGCTCCGAATTTCACACTACAAGTACATTTTTGCGATGCACTTATTTTTATCCCAACATTGCAAGATATCGATATTATCTATCTAGACGCATTTTCTCAAAAATCCACCCCACAATTTTGGAATCAAAATTTTTTTGAAATACTATATAAAATCCTTAAGTCTGATGGAATGATAATGAGCTATTCCACACATAAAACTATCTATCAAAATGCCAAAAAAGTGGGATTTAGAGTATATAAATATGATAATCAAGTCTGTAGAAAAAGTTCAATTTTTACAAAAAACCTCATCTTGAATAATGAAAAATTAGAAATAATTTAAACTCCTATTTAAAATAATTTTGTCAAACTCTAAAATCTCCTAATGCTTCTACGCCATTATAAAAATCTTTAAACTATACCAAATTGCCAAAAGTTGGAATGCCAAATAAAAATTCACTACAATCATACCTAGGCAATCTCTGTTTATAATGAAGAAAATCTTTTAATTCTACATCTCTAGATTCTGAACTAAAAGAAAAATCACATCTTTGATTTTCTAAAATTTTCTGAGTAGTTTTTGTAAAAGTATCACACATTCCATAAGGATAACAAAATAATTTTGGTTCTAAGGTGCCGAAAAGATTTTCCAAAAATTGAAAAGATTCTGCAATTTCTTGTTCTTGTGATTTTTTATCCAAATCTGATAAAATATAATGATTTACACTATGAGAACCAATCATTTGATTTTTATATATATTTTTCAACTCTTCTATTGCTATATAAAATTCACTAAAAATCTTCTCTTCTTCCTCATTAAGCTCCAATGCTATCTTATTTAAAAATTTCTCTCTAAGACTATAATTTTTTAAACTATTGAAAAATTTCTTGAATTCTGTAATAAAAAATATTTCATCATAATCAGATCTTAAGATACCAACAATCTTTTTTAGGAAAAAATCTTTTGCTAAAAAATTTCCAATTGTTACCAACTTTTTACCCCCATGCTTACCTAGCAAATAATAAATCTTATGCACATCTAAAACTTTTTTATTTTGATATATTCCTGTTGGAATAAAAAAGATTCCAAAAAGACCACGCCTCTTAAGTTCTGGCAACACCAATGTAAAATGCTCTCTATAAGCATCATCAAAAGTCAATAAAATTTTTCCTTTAATTCTATGAAAGTTTGCAAAATTTGAAGGTTTTTGACATAAAGATAAAAAATCCTCCAATTTAACAAAACCATATTTATTTTCAAAAAAATCAAGCTGTCTGCAAAAATTCTCAAAAGAAAGATATTTAAAAAAAGGGAAATTTGTATCAAATTTTCTAATAAAGTGATAAGTAATCACCCTCATACCACACCTCTACCCCCTTCTTTTACAATCTCATCTTAGATATTTTCTTTATCTTTGTTCTTTTTATCCGTATAAATAAAATAACGATTTTCTTCCAAATCACTAAGCCAGGAAACTACTTCTTTAATCTGTTTTTTTTTGGCAAATACCTTAATCATCACATAATCTTTTCTACCACTTACTTTTTCTTTTTCACTCACCAAAAGATCTTTTGTTGCATATCTTTGTGCTTCAAAACAATAAAAATTATCTAATCCTTTCTCTAAAAATAAATCCACAATTTTATCTTTTAATTCTGCCTCTAAATAAATTTCTAACATAAACCCTCTTTATATCGTAATCTTTTTTGCAATCGCTTTAAACATTGGTGGCAAAATCAATAAAGTCAACATACTTGAAGTTACAAGTCCGCCCAAAACAACTATCGCAAGTGGCTTTTGCACTTCTGATCCCACACCATCTGAAAGTAGCATCGGGATAAGCCCTAATGCCGCGATACAAGCCGTCATTAATACAGGTCTTAGTCTTCGCTTTGCACCTCTTTCTACTGCCTCATCTACACTATATCCTTGTGCAATCAATTCTCTAAAATACCCCACCATTACCACACCATTTAATACCGCGATTCCAAAAAGTGCAATAAATCCAACACTTGCAGGTACAGAAATATACTGCCCTGTTGCAAACAATGAAACAAGTCCACCAGTCACTGCAAAAGGAATGTTTAATAAAATAAGTAAGGATAAAGGAATGCTTTTAAAAGTAAAAAATAAAATAAAGAAAATAAATACAATACTTAATGGTATTACTGTAGAAAGCCTTGCATTTGCTCTTTGCTGATTTTCAAATTGTCCACCATAAGTGATAAAATATCCATTAGGCATTTTTACTTCTTGTTTGATTTTACTCTGCACTTCTTGCACAAAACCACCCAAATCTCTATTTTCTACATTACTTCTAATTACACTATATCTTCTTGCGTTTTCACGATAAATTGTTACAGGGCCATCGACCTCCTGAATTTGTGCAATTGAACTAATTGGCACAGGAAGATCTTTTTCTGAACTCATTTCTAAACTTTTTAACATTGTAATATCTTTAGAAATTTCACTATTTTGTCGAATCAAAACTGGAATTCTTGCAGTTCCTTGAGGAATATATTCTACAATAATACCCTCTAGGGAAGATTTCATGAATCTTGAAAACTCTTCTGTTGTAATCCCCACATTTGCCATTACGCGCTTATTTGGAATTACATACAAATAATTTACCCCCTTATTTAATGCAGTAAAAACTTGACTAGCACCACGAACTTTTTCAATAATTTCTACAATTTGTGAACTAATATTATTAAGTGTATCAATATCATCACCAAAAACCTTAATTGCTAAATCCCCTCTTACACCTGTTAACATTTCAGATACACGCATATCAATTGGCTGTGTATAAGTAAAACTTATCCCCCTAAACCCATCGAGTTGGTCATGGATTTTTTGTATCAACTCTTCTTTATTTTTTACCCCCCATTCTTTTTTAGGAATAAAAGAAACAAAAATATCTGTTTGATTAAACCCAGATAAATCTAACCCTAATTCATCAGAACCAGTCCGCCCCACAACAGACTTAATCTCTTTGATTTCTCTGAGTTGTTGCTGGATTCTCAACATCAATTCCTTGGATTGATCTATAGAAACCGATGGACTTGTTTCAATCGTCAAAACTAAATCTCCCTCATCTAAAGTTGGCATAAAAGATTTACCAATATAGGGAAAAAGCGAAAAACAAATAATTAAAAATACAAAAGCTCCGATAAATACTATTTTGCTATGTTTAAGACAAAATTCCAAAGCTGGATCATAAAATTTATGCAACATTCTCACTAAAAAAGTTTCATGATGATCTTTTGATTTTAAAACAATAGAACTCACTACAGGAATCACACTCATTGCTAAAATCAATGATCCAAGCAAGGCAAATACAATACTAAGTGCTAGAGGTCTAAACATTTTTCCTTCTAAACCCTCTAGCGTCAAAATAGGTACAAAAAAGACAATAATAATCAAAATCCCACTAAATACTGATGTAGAGATCTCAGCACAAGCACGATAAATAAGATGTAATTTTGTTAATGTCTTATTTGTACTTAGCTTTTCAAAAGCATTTTCCACCATAACCACAGCAGAATCTACTAATATTCCAATTGCAATAGCCAATCCCCCAAGACTCATTAAATTTGCAGTGATTCCATATTTTTTCATCAAAATAAAAGCAATTCCTAAAGCAAGAGGCAAGATTACACTCACCGTAACCGCCGCACGTAAATCACCCAAAAATAAAAATAAAGTAATTACAATCAAGATGATTGCCTCAATAAGCGTCTTACTTACTGTATCTACAGCTTTTTGAGTAAGGTCAGATCGATCATAATAAACATTAATACTCAATTCTTTTGGTAAAATATTTTTCAACTCTTCAAATTTTTCATAAATTCTTTGGATAGTTTCTTTGGAATTTGATCCCTTCACAGAGAGAACCAAACCACCTACCGCTTCACCCTTACCATCCTTTGTTAAAAATCCAAGCCTTGTTCTATAACTTGAAACCACATTACAAAAATCCCCCAATCTTAAATAACCATTTTTTGTAGGAATTGTGATATTTCTAATGGATTCTTCATCTAGTGATGCGGATTGTATTTTTACCAAAAAAGTCTCACCACTGCGATCGACTTTTCCCGCACCATCATTCTTTAAATTTTCCTTTAAAACCTGTTGTAAGTCACTAATACTTACCCCAAGCCTTGCCATATCGTTAAAATCTGGGACAACTGCGATAGCCTTTGCATATCCACCCATAGAATTCACATCTGCTACCCCACGAATACTTCTTAAAGCTGGACGAATGGTAAAATCCATAATTTCACGCTTTTTAATCTCTGACATATCTCCATCAATAGTAAACATAAACATATCTGACAATGGGCTTACAATCGGTCCTAAAGTAACACTTACACCCTCTGGCAAATCATCAAGTATTCCCGTAATTCGTTCGCTTACCATATTTCTAGCACGATAAATATCAACATCATCTTCAAAATCCAAGGTAATATCTGCAATTGCATACTTAGAAATGCTACGCAAAGATTTTTCCCCTTGTAGTCCCAAAAGTTCTAATTCCAAAGGGCGAATCACACGATTTTCCACTTCTTCAGGTGCCATTCCCGGAGCTTTAATAACAAGCTTTACTTGTGTTGAAGAAATATCTGGAAATGCATCAATAGGTATGGTTAAAAAGCTATAACCCCCAAATACCAACAAACCCAATGCACAAAGAATTATCATGATTCTTTGACGCAAAGAAAATTCTATAATTCTTTTTAGCATATTTTTTAATCTCCTATATTATTCATTATACCCTTAAGTGTAATAATTGCACCTGTTGCAATTACATCCCCTGCCTTAATTTGATTAAAAGAATCTACAATAAATGCTTTATTTTTTTCTTCCAAAATTTTAACTTTTATGGGTAGGAATCCTGATTTTGTTTTTTTAAACACGAGATAATCATTCTCGCTTTTAATCACCGTATCTGATGGAATTACTAAAGAGTTTTTAGAAAAACTTCCATCTACATAAAGTTCAATAGTTTCTCCAACTTTATAACGAGTTTGATTAAGCAAAGCAGTAGCTACCACTGTATTTGTTGTGTGATCTATTACTACAGAAATTGTTTTAATCTCTCCAACATACTCACCTAATTTATTAAAAACTTTTGCACCTGTTTTTACATAATTTGCCATATTAATAGGCACACGAAGATAGGCTAATAAATCTACACCATCTGTAATACGGATGTAAGGAGTAAATGCAAAAATTTTTTCCCCTGTTTGCTTAGGCGCAATAGCTAAAACTCCACTTTCTTTTGCAATAATACGAAAACCAAATTCTCCCTTTGGATTTTTAGAATCAATTCCAAAAGTATTAAATGTTGTCTGAAGTTGCATAACCTTTAGACGTAATTCATTGGCATTAAGATAACTTACTTGATATTCTCTTTGAGAAATCACTCCAGATTTAAAAAGTTTTTTATCTTTTGCTTCAATTTCTTGCGCAATTCTATAGCGATTTTGTGCATTTTCCAACTCAAAAAATAAATTATTTAATTCATTAGAACTAATCTCACAAATCACATCGCCTTTTTGCACCTTCTCCCCACCTCTTTTATGTAACGCTACCACAATCGCATCAATTGTAGAACTTTGTGTAATCGAAGTTTTAGAATCAAAATCTACATATGCATTAAAAGGTATTCCTTTTGTTTTTACGCCTTCGCCCACAACAATAGTTCGTATTCCTAATTTTTTAATTTCATTAGCAGAGATTTTTACCTCATCATATGCATAAATACCACATAACATTCCTAATACTACTAAGAATTTTTTCATTTTTTTCCTTTCTGCAATACAACACCCAAAGTCTCTTCTAAAAGAGTTTGTGTTTGTATATAATCCATTTTTGCATTAATTAAAGTAATTAAAGAATCCATATAAGCATTTTGATAAGCAAGATATTCAAAAAGGCTAACCTTTTGTGCTTCATAGGCAGTCTTACTCATATCTACCAAAGCTTTTTTATTTTGTATACTTTCTTTTTGCAATTCAATATATTCTTTTTTAGTCTGCAATTGCTTATAGTAAGATTTTGCCTGCACTTGAATATTATTTTTTGTTACCTCCCCTTCACGCAAACTTGCACTTTGCAGCACAAGGTATTTTTTCTTCAAAAAATCATATTTTCTTGTAATGGGAATTGGAATTTGTAATCTAATAGATGCAAGATTTTCACTATGATTACCAATTGTTGTATTTTGCAACCCCGCCCCAATCTCAAAACTATCCCATCTTTCATAACTCGAAGCTTTTGCATTAATTCCATGATCTTTTGCACTTAAAGCAATAATTTCCAAATAAGGAGAATTTTTTATCAATTCCTCAAGTTCAGAAACTCTAACCCCAAGATAACCAAACTCTAAGCCTAAAACCTTAAACGCTACCTCTTTTTGCTCTTTTTGACTTAACCCAAGAAGTTTTAAAAGCGAACTTTCAAGATCAAATAATTCTTTTTCTATTTGAATTCTTGCAAGCTTAGCTTCATAATAGGAATTTTTAAAATTTACATAATCTTTTTTAGAAACACTACCTGCCTCAAACTTTGCCTTAGCAATTTGAAGTTGTGAAAGAAAATTTTGTTCTCTTTGTTTATAGATTTGATGTTTTTCATGTGCCAAAATATAGGAAAAATAAACCCTCTTTGCCCCAATAATTGCAATTTGCTTCATTAAATCATAGGTTTTTTTATATTGCAAGGTTTTAGTTTGCAAGCTTTCATTAAGCATTGCACTCACCCAAGGAAGTCTTGGAGTAATCATTAAAAGCGTTGTGCTTTCAATATTAAATTCTGTTGTCTTCCCCATAGCAATTTCACTCTCTATATACGAGGTTTTCCATGCCATTGAGGCCCTATAATCCTGTAATCCAGAATCCATTTGTGCTTTGTTTTTTATCAAATTAATAGAATTTTTTTCAACCCTATTGATAAATTGCTCATAATTCAACTCATAAGCAAATGCCAAAAGTTGCAAATGAACAATTAAAATTATTATTTTTTTCATCCATTCACCTAATTAAAAAATCTGTATTTAACATAAAAAAAATGAATTTTCTGTCAATTATTTATAGAACCAATTTCTTTAATATCTGCAATCTCCAAAAACTCCTTATAAATATGTGTAATAAGCTGTATGCGATTATTTTTAATTTTTTCATCATCTACATTTACCATAACATTATCAAAAAATCTATCTAAAAAAGGCTTTAGAGTGCAAAGATTTTGTATTTTTTCCACATAATTTGTTAAATCCTTTTGTTTAATTTTTTCATATTCTTGATAAAGAGATTTTTCTTCTTTTTGAACAAAAAGATCTGGCTTGATATTTTGTAATTCTATCTCTGCTTTCAAAAAATTTGCAACACGTTTAAAAGTAGCAGTCAATGCATCAGGATTGGAAGATAAAACAACATTGACTGCTTGCGTCTTTGCTACAATTTTGTTAATATCTTCTTCTTGTGTTGCTAAAACACTTTTCAAAAATACTGGATTTAGCATCAAAATTCCATCCATGCGTTCTATAAAAAAAGAAAAAATTTTATCAATATCAATGTTTTTATACCCTACCTTTTCTACAATTTCACACAAAAAACTACGCAATAAAAAGGGAAATTGGTTTTTAATTAGAATTTTTAAAATTCCACTTGCCATTCTTCTTAGCGCAAAAGGATCTTTAGAACCTGTAGGAATTTTCCCCACAGAAAAAAGCGTAAGAATATTATCAAAACGATAGGCCAAAGAAGCAAGGATTCCTACATCTGTATCTGGCAAAACAGAATCTTCGCCAAATGGCAAATATTGCTCTTTAATCCCCAAAGCTACATCACTATCTTTTTGCATTGCAAGAGCATAATAATATCCCATCACCCCCTGAAGGTTAGAAAATTCATATACCATCTCACTCAACAAATCTGCTTTTGAGATCTCAATACACTCTAATATCTTATCCTTTAATGCTTTATTTGCTCCATAAAGTCTAGTTAATAAGATTTGTGCAATCTGTTTTTCACGCACAACTTTATCTTGCATATTTCCTGCACCATCAATAAAAATAAGATTCTTAAGTCCTGTGTTACTTAAACCATTTTTTAAGTCATTTTCATAAAAAAACATTGCATCTTTTAATCTAGCTTTCAATACTTTTTCATTACCACTAAGAATTACTTCTTCTTCTTGCGTTGTAGCATTCCCCACCATCACAAAATGATGGCTTAATTGCTGTAAATTTTTTTCTTGATAAACCGCAAAATAGCGCTGATTTTCTTTCATAGAAGTAATAATCACCTCTTTTGGTAGCTTCAAAAATTCTTTTTCAAATTCTCCAAGCATTACCCTTGGACACTCTGTAATTGCCACTACTTCATCTAAAAGCTCTTCATCAATCTCTATAAAAACTTTTTTTGTTTTTTGTAGAGATTCTATATTTTTTAAAACCAATTCTCTACGCATATCTTGCTGTAAAATTACCCCACCTTGCGCAAGCTTTTGCTTATAATCTGTAAAATTTTTCACTTCTTGCCATACAAAACCAAAATCTCTATGTAATTGTGTTTGAGGCTTTCCGCAAATTCCATATGCTTGCAAAGACACAAAAATATCATCTAAAAATATCGCGATATTACGCACAGGACGAATAAAATCCTCCTGCACATCCCCCCATCTCATATGTTTCCCAAAATGCAAGCTCATCAAAAATTTATGCACAATAGGTGCAATAATATTTTTTACCTCCATACCTTTTTCCACATTTACCGCAAAAAGCACTTCCTTTCCCTGCTTTTCTCTAAATTGTAAATTCTCTAGTTTTTGATGATTTTTTTTCAAAAATGCTTCACCTGCTGGTGTCATTGCTCCATTTTTATCGCCATTTTGAAATGCTACTTGCACAGGTGGACCATAAACTTCTAAAATCTTATCCTCTGTCATCAAAGGAAAATCCTTACACCAAATTACTATACGCCTTGGAGTATAGTAAAACTCACTCTTCGCACAAATTCCAAATTCTTTTAAAACACTTTCCCATTTTGTATGAAAATTCTTAAACTCTCTTAAAAAGGGGATTGCGGGTAATTCTTCCACCAAAATCTCAACAAATAATTCTGCCTTATTCAAACTACTTTCCTCACTCTTTACGCTTACATACAAACTGCAATTATAACCTAAACGCCCATTTTTTAGCATATTTTGTTTAGCAAAATAAGAATTTTTTAATACATTTTTTAATTTTACTTTCTTCTTATCACAACAAAAAATTAAAATTTTTCACGAAAAAATCGATCTTCATATACCAATAATTTTTAAGCCTAAAATATTTTACTAACAATGCAATAATGAAGTTTAAAGTTTTTCTTATTTTTTTATTCTCTTTTTTTCTTGATGCTAAGATTCCTATGCAAACTTTACAAGGAGATTGCAATCATCCCAAAAATTTTACAAAAGATCAAAAATCTGTCATTCTTAGAGCCTATCACTACGGAAATAAAAAGGATTTTGGCTATACAATGGCAGCAATTGCATGGCAAGAATCTTGTGCAGGAAAATATCTGTTAAATTTTTCTGATCCAAGTGCAGGAATCTATCATGCCCTCATTCCAGTTGTCATTAAAAAATACTCTAAACTCAAAAATACTTCTTTTAATAGAAATCTTGTTGGACAAATTCTTATTGAAAATCATGATTTTGCCTCACAAGTAGCACTAGAACAACTTCTAGAATGGGAAAAAATCTTTAAAAAAGACTATAAAAAAATCATCAAGTCTTATCACAAAGGTACTGCATGGAAAAAAAATCAAGCAAGCAATCAAAAAGCAGAACGCTATTTTAAAGATATCCAAGAAAAAATTCGTCTCCTTAAGCTTTTTATTCCACAATTTTTAGCCGAAGAAAGGATGATGAAAATCCAAAAACCATCTGTTTTTAAAAAAACTGATACAATACCTAGTAAAGAAACAAAATTTTATCTTCTCTCTGAATAGGAGCTCATATGTCTCAAAAAACTATTTTAATTATTACAGATGGTATTGGACACAATCCCGACCATAACTACAATGCCTTTGCAAATGCCAAAAAACCCACTTATGATTGGTTGTTTGAAAATATTCCTCATTCTCTTATCCATACCTATGGCGAGCATGTAGGATTGCCAGATGGACAAATGGGAAACTCTGAGGTTGGGCACATGAGTCTAGGAAGTGGGCAAATTATCTATCAAGACTTAGTAAAAATTAATCGTTCTATTCAAGAAAATACATTAAAAGACAATAAGATTTTACAAAATTTTCTTCAAAAAAATAAAAGGATTCATCTTTGTGGTCTGCTTAGTAATGGCGGTGTACATTCCCACATAGAACATTTCATTGCGTTATTAAAAATTGCACAATCCTATCAAAAACAAATATTTTTACATCTTATTGGTGATGGTAGAGATGTATTACCCCAAACACTAAAAACTTTTATCAAACAAATCCTACCTTTTTGTAATCAAAATACCACAATTGCGACTTTAAGTGGAAGATTTTACGCAATGGATAGAGATAAACGCTGGGAAAGAATAAATCAAGCATATCAGGCTATTGCAAATGGAAAAAACTCTACAAAACTCCCTATTTTAGATTATATAGAGCAATCTTATCATCAAGAAATTTATGATGAATTTATCATTCCTGCAAGCTTTCATGATTATACAGGATTTAAAGATGGCGATGGATTTTTATTTAGCAACTTTAGAAGTGATAGAGCTAGAGAAATTATTGAAGCAATTGACAAAAAAGCACCTATTGATTCCCTTAACCCTGCAAAAATTGATATTGTTACCATGACAGAATATGACAAAAACTTTACTTACCCTATTTTATTTTCTAAAGAAAATATCGCAAATTGTCTTGCAAAAATCATTGCAGAGCACCAACTCACACAAGCACATGTCGCAGAAACTGAAAAATACGCACATGTAACCTTTTTCTTTAATGGAGGAATTGAAGAGCCATTTATGGGTGAAACACGCGCACTAATTGCCTCTCCAAAAGTCAAAACCTATGATTTGCAACCTGAAATGAGTGCAAAGGAAGTAGGTGATGCTGTGCTAAATTTTATAAAACAAAAAGTTGATTTTATCGTTGTAAATTTTGCAAATGGTGATATGGTAGGGCACACAGGAAATTATGAAGCCTCTATTAAAGCAGTAGAAGCAGTAGATAAAGAGTTGGGAAGAATCTTTAAAGAAGCAAAAGATAAAGACTATGCTATTATCCTTACAAGCGATCATGGAAATTGTGAAAAAATGCAAGATTCTAATGGTAAAATTCTTACAAATCACACAGTGGGGGATGTTTGGTGTTTTGTTTTTGCAGAGGGTATAAAAACCCTACAAAATGGAAATCTTAGTAATATTGCTCCAAGTGTCTTAAAAATTATGGGGTTACCCATCCCTAAAGAAATGCACTCCCCTCTTTTTTAATTAAAAAACATAAGCAATGCTTACACCAAAAGAACGTGTAAAGTTTTTTGGTTCCACATAATTACCTTTTGCTACACCATTTTGTGTTGCAGTTACAATATTAGAATTTTCAACTCCCCAATATTCATAATGTACTTTTACACGCAACGCGCCACCATTATCGAAATAAAATTTTGATCCAAAGCCAATTCTAATTCCATAACCTTCTTTTTGTATAAAATATAAATCCTTGTCATAACCTAAATCTGAAAACCCGCTTGTATTATGTCCTAGTAAAAAAAAGCGATATTCAAATTCTCCAACAAGTGAAATTTTTGGATTAATAGGAATCTCACCATCAATCCCGATAGGTAAATATAAATACCCCTGATTCCTAAAATAACTTGCCTGAACCCCGGGATTATCGATTACAAAATTATGTAAAAATCTATATCCTAGCCCCAAATAAGCAAAAATCAATTCCTTATTATGCTGCCACAAATTTAAACCAAATTTTGTGCTTACTCCCACATACCAATCTGTAGATTTTGCATTATAAGGAGTACGAGTTTGTGTTTCATGACTTTGCAGGGCACCATTGTATTTATTTGCCCCAAAATGTGTGGCAAAATAACCATCTAACTGAAATTTAAAAAGTTTTTTCGTGATACCAAAATCCCCATAAAAATTAATCATTGGACCATGAATATTCATTACTTTTGGTTCTTCATAATGATAGTAATCTATCCCTAAACCAGCACTACCACTCAAAATTATACTAGGAAAAGGGACTTGCTGTTGATGTTGGCGAGTTTTTCTTACAGAACTCTTTCTTGCATAACGCGTATTTGCTGCTTCCAAACACAAACAACTTATTAAAAATAAAATTAAATACTTTTTCACTTTCTGGCCTTAATGCTATTAAAAAATATAAATTCTTTTATTATATTTATTATTTTTTAATAGGAGAAACTAGGCTTATAAATTCACAAAGATCGTGGAAGAATTTTTTCTACTTTTTGTTGTAAATCTCTAATTTCTCGTGTTTGTTGTGCAACTATATTTGCCAAAATTCCCATGGTAATAAATAAAAATACAAATAAAAATGCACAAATTAAACCAAAAATTACTAATCTTTTTTCCATATCATCCTTCTTAAAAATACCTTAAAACAAAGTGCCAAAATCATACATAACACCGAAACTACCACAACACAAGCACCTACACTCAAATCCATGCTAAAAGCCATAAAAAATCCAGACCACATAAAAATTAAAGACAAAAACCAAGAAAGAAACATTTGTTGTTTCAAAGAAGAAGTAAATAAATTTGCAATATATGCAGGGATTGAAAGAATCGAAACCACTAAAATCAAACCTGCAACACTCATACTCATTACAATCCCCAACGCAATAAATACAAACACAATAATTTGAAAAAATCCTGTATTTATTTCCTTAAGCTTACAAAATTCACTATCATAAAAAACACTTAAAATTTCGTTGTAAAAAACTACTATAAATAAAATTAACACAAAATTAAAAATAGCAATTTGATATAAATCCTGCGTACTCACCGCCAAAATCGATCCAAACAAATAGCTTGAAATATCCCTGCCATACCCTTGAGAAACATCAATACATAAAATACCAATCGCCATTCCCAATGACCACAATGCAGCTACATAACTATCTAAAAAATTTTTATATCTTAACGAAGCAAAAGCCACAAACAATGCCATCAAAACTGCTGCGACACTTGCACCAATTGTTGTGTTAATTCCAAAAAATAATGCTAATCCCACGCCACCAAAAGCACCATGCGCAACCCCACCTGTCAAAAAAACACTCTTGCTAGATACAACAATAGTTCCTATAATCCCCGCACAAATACTTACCAAAAATGATGCGACAAAAGCATTCCATAAAAATGGGTAGGTCGCAAAAAAATCAAGCATTTAATTCTTCTGGTGAAAGATCCTTTAAAAATCTCTCTTTGTCAAAAGTCTTATTCAAATAAGCCACAATCTCTTCAGTGTCAATCATAGCATTTTGCAAACAACTTGTAGCACCAGGTGATGGCGTCATATTAAAAGTAATACCTCTTTGTGTGGCAATTTTTTTCTCACCCAATACTAATTGCTTTGCGGTTCTATCTAAAACCTGTGGTCTTACTTCACCAAAACCTTCTGCATAATGCAAATCAGAGAATTTTAGAGAAGGTATGATCTTTTGTGCATCTTTAAGAAACTTTTTCTTACCAAAATAAGGCATTTCAAATACCATATTTTTTAAAACATAATCTCGAATTTCTTTATCCGACATTAAGTCCATCGCAATTTTAATAACATCCATATTGAGATCTAATTTCAAAAGTTCAGGACTAAGCTTACTAAACCAGTATTTCCCTCTCTCTAACTTTGGCATTGCCAAAGCTGTTGGTCCAATACGCGTTTTTCCCTTAATCACTACATCAGGATCCCCATGCAATGCTGCAAAAGGTAGTTTTGGATTCTGTACTGTATAGACCTTACCACGTAACAAATCAGGTACAAAATAAAAACTCCCTGCCACAGGTAAGCATCCCAAATCCATTCCATACCCCATACTTTGCGCAAGAGGTAATGCATAAGACCCCGCATCTACCAAAACAAATTTTGCATAAATTTCTTCATTATTCTTAGAAATGATTGCATAACCATCTCCTCTGGGTTCAATTTTTTTTACCCAATAATTTAAAAAAGTCTGATTATTTTTATTTTTTTCCATTCCCTCTTGAATAAAATGCTCACTTAAATATCCATAATTTAAAGCACACCAATCTTTTTCATACCCCATACCCACAACATCTTCAAATCTATCTCTACCATCTGCCCCTTCAATTACCTTAGGTTCTAAAATTTTAATTTTTTGTTTATCAAAAAATTCCATATCAGGAAAAACCGATCTAAATTCTTCAAAACGATTTTTCATTACATCACATTCTTTATCCCCTACACCAATTGCCATTTTTTGATTCTCAAAAATTGCCTTATTTTGTAAGTTTTTATTTAAAGCATAATTACGCACTTTTAAGGCTGACAAACGCACTTTTCTAGCTTTTTCTGCACTATAATTTGTCTCAATTGATCCATCATGGATAGTTTGAGAATTTGCTTTTGCATTTGAACTTACATTAGCCCATTTATCACATTTATCTACAATCGCAATGCTATTAATATCTGTATATTCGCTTAATACATAAAATGCAGCACAACCAGAAACACCACCACCAATAATTACTACATCAAAATCTCTCATTTTTTATCCTTTTCTAACATTTTGTTTAAAATGTCAATTTCACACACATGGCCATCTAAAGACAAGTCTAACTTTGGTATATCATGCCATACAGCCTCTTTGTTTACAGATAAAACACTAGAGGCAAAACCTAGCAAAACAGATATATCATGACTAATAACTATTATAGTATGAAATTCATTAAATTGCTTTAATAATTGATAAATTTCTTTTTGTGTCTTAGAATCAATATTTGAAGTTGGTTCATCTAAGACAATAATACTTGGATTTCCACACATCGCTCGCGCGATCAAAACCCTTTGTCGCTGCCCCCCTGAAAGTTCTCCAATCTTTTTTTTCGCCAAATGTGCTACTTCCAGCTTTTCTAAAATTTCCATAGCTTCATTTGTTTGCTCTTTTTTCGCCCGAAAACCAAACCATTTTGACTGCAAAAATCCCATTCTTACCACATCAATTACTTGGATAGGAAAATCACTATTAATACTAGTATCTTGTGGAACATACCCAATAAGGCTTTGTAAATTTTTTTTATAAATAATCTCGCCTTGACTTGGTCTTAATAATCCTAAAAGTAATTTTATAAGTGTTGTCTTTCCCCCACCATTTGGACCAATAATTGCCAAAAAGTCTTTTTCATATACTTTAAAATTTACATTTTTAAGCACAAATTCATTTCGATAAGCAAAACAGAGATCCTTGCATTCAATAAGCATATTCATTGTTCTGTGGCAATTTTTCTTGCCATCTCTAAGAGATTTTCACCCCAATTTGATGCAAAAGGATCTAGGGTAGAAATACGCATTTTATACTGCTGGGCCAAAAGCTCTACTTGCTTAGTAGAGAATTGTGGTTGAATATAAATCACTTTTAGTTTCTTTTCCTTAATTACTTCATAAATTTTTTGCATATGTTTAATTTTTGTTTCTTTATTATATGCTTCAATTGCCCACTCTTTCAAATTATATTCCCTAGCAAAATCCTCAAAAGCTGGGTGAAAGACCAAAAATTCCCTCTTTGCTTCAGATGTAGCAAAAATCTCTTTAATCCCTATATTAATCTCATCAATTTCTTTCAAAAACTTTTCCAAATTTCTTTTATAAATTTCAGAATTTTTAGAATCTAATGCACTAAAAACCTCATAAATTTTATAGGCTTGTTTTTTTGCAAAGTTCACAGAAAGCCAAACATGCTGATCACTCAAAATACCTTGTTCTTTTTTCTTTTTTATTTCTTCATCCATCAAAGAAAGATCAAAAAATTGCATTTTAGAGTTTGCACTCAAAAACCTATTTTTCCATTTTTCTTCAAATTCCATCCCTATACCAAAATAAACTTCTGCATTTTTTAAAAACATCATTTGAGATAATAAAGGTTCATAATTTTCTGGATTCTTATTTTTTGGTACAAGAACATAAGTTTCCACCAAATCTGCACCAATTTTTTTTACAAAAAATTCTTGAGGTTCAATACTTACTGCTACATTTATTTTTGCCTGTAAAAAAACAATTCCAAAGAAAAAAATCAAAATACTCTTCATATCTATCCTTCTTGTGCTATTTTTAAAATATAATCATACAAATCTGACATTCCCCTAACTCTATCTAACAAAGTTTTAGACTTGATAAAAATTCCATTTTTTTCACTAGCAGGAGTCAATGTAGTAATCACAACACCACCTAATAAATTCATTGACTGATTAAACATTTTACTTGTATTTACCCCCCATGCACTATGAGCCACAATAGCCCTTCCATCTAGCACACCAAGGTATAACATAACATGTCCATTCAACCACAAAATCGTAGCAAATGGTGTAGCATTTTTGATAATATAAGCCTCTTTTTCTTTTGCATTCATCTCTCTAAGATCAATCAAATTCTCTGTATATCTTGCCTGTGCAGCAGAATTTCTAGGAAGATAGATCCCAAAGTTTGTAAAGCTATCTCTTAAAAAAGCTGAACAATCTCTGCTTTGCAATTCTCCACCCCATCCATAAAATTGCCCCATCATGCTATCAATCACACTTGCCATACTCAAGAGATTAAACTTTTTGGGGAAAAGTGAAAAATCATTTTTTAGAATCTCTGCTCTATTTAACTCTACAAAACCATCACTTTTTTTCTCAGGAATATAAATAGTAAAAGTTTCTTGAGTTTCTTTTTTGATTGGAAAAATTTCTCCCATTCTTGCCATTGTTACAAAATCTTTATGTGTATTATAAATTGGAATCCTATCAGTATTAGGAATTGCGTATTTTTGTGTGTTTCGTAGGATTTTTTCATTTTCTGGTGCGATTTTTGCCAAATGCTCCACCTGCACCCAACCATAAACAAAACCACTTTGTATATGTGCAAAATCCCTCGTAGTATTATAATGCGTAATCAAAACAGGAGTTCCTTTAAAAATCAACGCATTTTGCCAACGATCAAAAGGATAATCATCTCTAGCCTTAAAACTTGGTAAAATTGTAGGGACTGCTCTTACCGAGGTATCCTGTGTAATAATAGCCTTTAGCGCTACAGAGGGATAGTGTTCAATATCCATACTATTATAAATTTTTTGCATATCTTCTTGACTATAACGCTTCAAATTAGGACCAAAAGCTGGTCTTTTTAACAAAGATGGCACAATCCAAAATACCTCATCAATATTTGGATTTGCTATAGATTCATCCCAGGGGCTATAAAATTTTTCAAGATATTTTGCTCGTAAAATTTTTTCAATATCTTTAGGAAGTTCCACTTCTGCTTGTTGTGTTATATAATAATTTGCATCTTGAGGTAAATCTAATTTTGCTTCAGTAATTTCTTTTTTTACAATTACCCAAGATAGGGCAATTATACACCCAACAACAAGGATTGCTGAAGTTAAAACAACCTTTTTTAACATAAATTTTCCTTATATATCTCCTCATCAAAACCCAATAATAATATATCCCCTCTCTGTACCACAGGTCGCTTAATTAAAGAAGGATTTTGCACACAACATTCCAATAGTTCCTCTTGACTAAGATTCTTATCTTTTAAACCTAGTTTTTTATAAGTCATACCTTTATTATTCACAACCTTAGCAATGCCTTGCTTTTCTACCCAGTTTTTTACCAATTCAATTGTAGGTGGGAATTTTTTGAAATCGATAAATTCATAATCTATCCCCCTTTCTTCAAGAAATATTCGCGCTTTTTTTACACTGCCACAATTTGTGATTCCATACATTCTTATCAATATATATTCCTTATTTTTTGCCAAAATACTACTAAATTTTTGTAAATTCCCCTTGCTCTTTTAATGTATCCTTAATTACATTAATAACGCAATCCATTCCTCCAGCCAATGAAAATAACCAGTATTTATGAATATACAACCACTCAAGCTGCTTTGCCTTTCTTTCTTCTTCATTTTTTGTATATCGCACTAAAATTTTTGCAATATCTAGCTCTTGATGAAATATATAAGATTGTATTGCATCACTAAAATAATTTACAAATTTTATATCTTCAAAAAGCATTTTTACCTTATCAATTTTCTTATTTAAAGAATCAATTTTTTTAAAATTAATACGATTTAGTGCATTGATCTTATTTAACTCCTCTATCTCTTCGATATATCCTGCTATTTTCAAAAACAATTCTTCAATCATCTTTTTTTTACGCATACCATATTGAATAATATCTTCACATTTTTTACGTGCTAATTTGAGGTTTTTTGCACTCTTTTTTTTATCGGGATAAGATAATATTATTTTTTGTTTTTCTTTTTTTTCAATCAAATTGATTGCATCTTTAAAAGCCATTTCTTTTGCACCATGAATTCTTGCTCCACCCTCTGTTGCATTAATCACTTCAATTTTATAGGGTGTATGTGCAATATCTGTTTCAAAAAATTGCAAAAATAACTTCCATACAAGAGTAGTCTCTACCTCTCCACCTCCACCATATTTTTCTACAAATACTTTTTGTTCCTTTGGTTTAATTTCATTGCTTCCATAAACTGCATCTTGTGCATGCGAACTCCCATCTTCTCCAAATGCCAGATCCTGTCCAATCAAAATACACCGCTTAAATCTAGAATGCACCACCATTTCATACGCCATATTTGCTGCACTCATTCCGATACCAAGATAACCATACTCATGGAATCCAAACATATTTGTATAACCAAAAGGTCGCATGCTAAATTGCTTCACCCCTTTTGTAATAGCATTTTTTAACTTGGGATGCACAATAGAAGTAATTGCAAACACCACATCTTCTTGTGCTTGCTCTGGAGTATCTGTATAAAATTTTGCTGTCGCTTCCACGCGTTCTAAAGATAATACCACATCTGGTTTAATTCCATTTTTGTATAAAATTGGAAAAGAAGCGTCAATGCAAAATAATGTAACATAAGGTGCAATTTCTTTTAGCAATGGTAATTGTTTATTAAGACTTGGGCCTGTGGAGACAATAACCGCTGTATCACGATTTTGCAATTTATTAATTAATTCAATCAATGTGGGAGATTCCAACATATCAGGCAAATTAAAAATATGCTGCTGCAATCCTATAATTGCATCTCTTGTATCATTCCCTACACTAATAACATTATGTTCAATGCTTTTGATAAAATCTTGATTAATTCTTACAATCTCCTCTTTATATTGTTCATAAAAAAAGTTAAACACAAAAAGATCATAAACTTTTGCATATAATTTGCTTTTTTTATCCATCAAAAATAAAGAATTAATCATCACGCTATTACAATGTGGTGAAAAAAGCAAAATCACACGATCACTCAAAATTTCCTCACTAAAATCCACTAAATTTAACACAATAAACAAAATTTCAATTTCTGGTTCAATAATAACAATGCGTTTAATTTGCTCATTGCTCAGCAATAATCTATAAAAAACCCCATTACCAAGCCCATAAAAATATAAATACGGATAATAACTATAAGGAACAAATTCATTAATTTTTTGCATACTCTCTTCTAGAGGTTTATGCGTAAATAAGGGCACAGCATCCTTTTTTCTTATAATATTAAAATTTGCATTATCTTTGTCATCCATATAAACTTCAAAATTTTCATTTGGCTTTACTTGCATTAACGCCAATGCTAAAAGTGGATCTTTTTTCTTTAAAGCATCAAGATTCTTTTTATAAATATCCATGGCACGCTTCCTTAGGAATTTTTTCATTATTGTAACAAAACAAAAAAGCAAGAAATAAAGAAAAATTAAAAAGAGTAAAAGGAGATTAATTATTTAAAATTCTTGTCGATTGTTACTTTAACTCTCAAAGAGTGAGAGTTGTGGTGGGCTAAACCACAACTTTTTATTTAAAACTATTGTAATAATCTTAATACATTTTGTTGGACTGCGTTTGCTTGTGCTAATGCAAAACTTCCACTTTGCGCCAAAATATTATTTTTTGAGAAGTTTGCAGATTCTGCAGCAAAGTCCACATCTCTAATTTGAGATTCTGCAGCTTTTACATTTACTTGTGTTACAGAAATATTATTAATTGTTGATACCAATTGAATTTGTACAGAACCCATATCTGCTCTAATTTTATCAAGCTGTGATCTTGCAGAATCTGCCATATCCATTACAATCATTGCACCTTTTAATGTTGTAACACCAGCACCCAAGCCCTGTCTATTTAAATCTGCCTGCGCCACATTAGCATTTGCTCCAGAAGCAGAAGCAATATCAGCGCTAAACATGCCTTTAATTTGTCGCAAACTTGTTGTAACTTCCGCAATACCTTGAGAAGAGTGAAAACCAATATGAGAGAAGTTTGTACCACTTACAACAATATCTCTTGCATCATTTCTAATCAGTGTCAAACGCCCTACAATTGCGTGATTATTTCCAGAGATTCCTGCAAAGTTTCCGCCACCAAAAACCCTTGAAGAATCTTCACTCTCCGCATGGATAGCAATCGCACGCCCATCAACAGAAGTAAGATTTAATCTTCCTGTAATATCTAAAGATGCCTCTACACCTGTTTGATCTTTCACGCTATTGATTGCATTAACCAATTTCCCATCTGCATCATTTTTACGAATATCATTAATTGTTCCAATCTCTACACCATTAATTGTCAATCCTCTTACTGTACCAGACATTACAGGACTTGTCCCTGTTGCCATAACATTATAAGTTGCTTTTACACCTAATTTATCAGAGAATCTATTAATTACTTCACTTAATGCACCAATACCTGTTCCTGCAGATGTAGAAATTTTCACGGTTTCAAGCTCATAATTATTTACACCATCAGTAGCCTTAAAATTTAATGAAACCTCTGTAAGATTATTACCACCAGCAGATGCTAACATCCCCTCGCCATCTACTGAAGCACTCTCCATTCTAATATGTCCGATTTTATCAGAACTTGTAGAACCAATTGAAGCTTTTACAGTTGTATTAGAATATGCACCAATTTGGAATTCTTTATTTGTAAATGCACCAGAAAGCATTTGTTGCCCATTAAAGCTTGTGGTATTTGCAATATTATCAAGCTCTTCCATCAATCTTCTAATATCACTTTGTAAAGATCTTCTTGTCTCTTGACTTTGACCATCTTGTGCGGCTTGAATAGCCTTAGTTTTGATTGTATCCAAAATTTTCAACTGCTCATCCATAGCCTTATCTGCAATTTGTATAATACCAATCGCATCATTTGCGTTTTTAATTGCCTGCCCTAAACTCTCACTCTGGCTTCGCAAGCTATCTGCAATTGCCATACCTGAAGCATCATCTGCTGCTTTATTGATTCTCAAACCAGAACTTAACTTCTCCAAAGAGTTTGCTATATGCCTATTTGTTTGCACACCTATACTATGGGCATTTAATGCCGCAATGTTTGTATTTATCCTAAAACTCATGTTGCATCCTTTGCTATATTTTGAATTAACGCAACAATGAAAGCAATAAGTGTTCCAAATTTTTCACACAGCAAAATAGCAATAATGAAAAAAATGTGATAGAATAAAAAATTTTTAAATTCATATTAATTATAAAGTAGTAAAAAATGAAAAATCTAATTATCGTAGAATCTCCAGCTAAAGCAAAAACCATTAAAAACTTTTTAGGCAAAGATTATGAAGTCATCGCCTCCAAAGGACACATTAGAGATTTACCTAAATTTACCTTAGGTATCACTATAAAAGATCAAACATTTTCAGCAAAATACCAAGTTTCTAAAGATCATAAGGATATCGTCAAAGAAATTCAAGAACTTGCAAAAAAAGCAAAAAATATTTATATCGCAACCGATGAGGATCGTGAAGGTGAGGCTATTGGTTATCACATCACACAAGCTATTGGTAAAAATGTACAAGATTTTCCACGTATTGTTTTTCATGAAATTACAAAAACTGCTATACAAAATGCATTAAAAAGTCCTCGTCTCATTGATATGGATAAAGTCAATGCACAACAAGCAAGAAGGTTTCTAGATAGAATCGTGGGTTTTAAACTTAGCTCACTTGTTGCCAGTAAAATTGCATCAAAACTTAGCGCAGGGAGAGTGCAAAGTGCAGCTTTAAAAATTATTGTAGATAAAGAAAGAGAGATTAAAAAATTTATTCCGCTAGATTACTACACCATTCATGGAAATTTTTTAGATTTAGATTCTCAACTTATTTCTTATCGAGGTCAAAAAATCAAAGAACAAGATATTGTAAATTATGACCTTGCAAAAAAAATGCAAGAAGTATTAGCAAAAAATACCTTTATCATCAAAGACTTGCAAAAAAAATCTAAAAAAACCCCCACTCCTCCGCCATTTATGACCTCTACTTTACAGCAAAGTTCTTCCAGTATTTTGGGATACTCTCCAACAAAAACCATGAGTATTGCTCAAAAGCTTTACGAAGGTGTACAAACCCATCAAGGCAACATGGGGGTAATCACCTACATGAGAACAGATAGCCTAAATATCGCTAAAGAAGCACAAGATCTTGCTAGAGAAAAAATCCTTAAAGATTTTGGTAAGCAATATTTACCCACAAAGCCAAAAATCTACAATACCAAAAGCAAAGGTGCGCAAGAAGCACATGAAGCTATACGCCCTACAAACCTTGATTTTACTCCAGAAATTGCAAAATCCTATCTCGGAAAAGATGAATTAAGAATCTATACATTAATTTACAATCGCTTCTTAGCTTCGCAAATGGAAGATGCGGTTTTTGAAAGTCAAAGCATCAGTTTTGTTGGCGAAGATGGAATCTTTAAAGCCAGTGGGCGCAAACTAGTTTTTGATGGTTTTTATAAAATTTTAGGTAATGAGGACAAAGATAAACTACTCCCTGATCTTAAAGAAAATGAAGTAGCAAAATTACAAAAAATCGAAGTTTTAAAACACACAACACAACCCCCAGCACGCTATTCTGAAGCATCTTTGATTAAAATGCTAGAAAGCCTAGGAATAGGGCGTCCAAGTACTTATGCACCCACTATCACATTACTAAATAATCGCGACTATATCAATGTAGAAAAAAAACAAATTTTCCCGCAAGATAGTGCTTTTAAAGTCATAGAAATGCTAGAGCAATACTTTAATGAAATTGTAGATTCTACTTTTAGTGCTTCTTTAGAATCTAAACTTGATGCTATTGCTGAAGAAAAACTAGATTGGCAAAAAGTACTTTGGGAATTTTATGAACCTTTTGAGAAAAAAATCATACAAGGAAAACAAGATATTGTTTCGCAAAAAGTCGTTATCTCCACAGGAGAATTTTGTCCAAAATGTAATAGCGAACTTGTAATTAGAAAAAGTAGATATGGGGAATTTACCGCTTGCAGTGGCTATCCTAAATGTAAATATATTAAGCCAAGAGAAAATAATACCACGCAAGAAGAAAGCCAAGAAAATTGTGAAAAATGCGGAAAGCCCATGGTTAAAAAAATGAGTAGAAATGGTGAATTTTTAGCCTGTAGCGGTTATCCTGATTGCAAAAATACAAAACCTCTACATAATAATAATACTGCTCCACAAGTTATAGAAAATATCTCCTGTCCTGAGTGTCAAGGTGAGATTTTATTACGGAGAAGCAAAAGAGGGCTTTTTTATGGATGTGCAAACTATCCTAAATGTAATTTTATTTCCAAATTTCTTCCTACAAAACAAACTTGCCCTGAATGTAATTATATTATGGCAGAGCGCACTTATAGAAACAAGGAAGTCTTTGAGTGCATCAAATGTAAGCATAGAATTGAAAAATGAAACCTATACTTTTTGGCCCTATTACTTCACGAAGATTTGGCACTTCTTTGGGGATTGATCTCTCCCCAAATATAAAACAATGCAATTTTGACTGCTTATATTGCGAACTAGAAGGCAAAAGAGCTATAGAAAAAATGGAAGATATTATTAGTGTAGATTCTATCCTTCAAGCACTACAAAATACTTCTTTAGATTCTATTGATGTATTGACGATTACTGCAAATGGTGAGCCAACCCTCTATCCTCATCTCTACGAGCTAATACAAAAAATCAAAACTATTATCCCGCAAAAAACAAAGACTCTAATTTTAAGCAATGGGTCAAGATTTGGCGAAAGCTGTGTGCAAAAAGCTCTGCTTTTATTTGATAAAGTTAAATTTTCTCTAGATGGTGGAAATCAAAAAATATTTTCTCGTATCGATAGGCCACACAAAAATCTTATGCTCCAAAATATTACAGAAGGAATTAGAAATTTTTCAAAAATTTATCAAGGAGAACTTTTTGCAGAAATTTTATTTATCAAAAATATCAATGACAAGCAAGAAAACCTTGATAATCTTATTAACTTCTTTAAAGATTTAAAATTAGCAAGAATTGATCTTAGCACAATTGATCGCCCTCCTGCTTACACAACTACTCCCTTAAGTTTTGAAGAACTAGAACTAATTGCTAAATTTTTACAAAAAGAATTACCTCATATCCCTATAAGTATTCCTAAGCGTAAAGCCCCCTTACAAGATGCACAATATCTCGAAAAAGAAGAACTTTTTAATCTTATTGCGCGTCGCCCTATTGAAGCTACAGAGGCACAAAAGATTTTTACAAAAGATACATTAAGTCATCTTACCGCTCTACTTAATGAAAAAAGAATTTTTCTACAAAAAGTCGATCAGCTTTTTTTTTACACTACTAAAAATATTTAATATTTTCCTCTATTTTTGTTATAATTCATGAATTTTATCCAAGGAAAAAATATGCAATTTAAAAAAATTATTCCTCTTCTCTTTTTTATGCAAGCCCTTTTTGCAAAAGATGGTTTTTTTGTCGGTGCAGAGATGCAACTAGGAAATACCAATATTAAAGAAAAAGTTTGTGGTGAAAGATGTGCAAATGGGCAGCCTTCAATCAATGAATATATCTATACAGACTCTAAATCTACTTCTTTTGATGCGGGATTACTTTTAGGCTATCAACATCTCTTTGATGAAAAAAAAGCACATGGTCTAAAAGCCTCTCTTCATCTTTATGGAGGCACTGGATATAAAATATCATCAAAAGCACATGATTTTTATTCTTTTGAACTTAACTATATCCCTATTAAAACTGGTTTAGATCTTGCTTATATTTTTAATTTTTATAATCAAGAAGAACATAAAGTTGGTTTTAGCGTTGGTGTAGGATATGAAGTTGATGTCTATCTTCCTAGCAATGGAAAATATAGCCATTATCCTATTCTTGGACCTGCCAATCTTAAGACTAAAAATCTCATTGCACATGGAATCTATCCCACTCTAGGGTTTTACTACATTCTAAAACAACACCATAAGTTTGAAATCAACTATCGCTATACTGGATTAATTAAGCAAATTAACCCCGATGATAGCATCATTGTAAACTCGCAAGTAGATAAAGATAAATTAGATCCCATAACCCATAAACTACAATATAATAATTATTTTGTTTTAAATTATTCTTATATTTTTTAATTAAAGACTATAAAGTCTTTAACCCAATCACTGAAGCCACAATCAAAAAAATAAAAAAGAGCTTTTTAAAATTACAGCTCTCTTTAAATACAACAATGCTTAATATCACTCCCCCAAAGGTTCCTATCCCCGTCCAAATCGCATAAGCTACGCTCATTGAAAACTCTCTCATACTCAAACCTAAAAAATAAAGCGATAAACCAAAGGTAATACAAAGCAATAATATCCATTGTAAAACTTTTTTACCCATAGAAATTTTTTTGAGCACCAGAACACCTACCACTTCAAGCAATCCCGCCAAAATTAAAAAAATAAAATTCATGATTTTTTCTCCTCCTTAATCAACTTTAAACCAATAATGCCAATCATTAAAACAAAAATTAAAAAAAGTTTCACTATAGTAAAATCCTGCTTAAAATAAAAAATATCTATACAAACAACACCAAAAGTACCAAGCCCAACAAACATTGCATAAGCAATACTTACCTCCATTTTTTTACAAGCCATAATCAAGGAACTAAAAGAAATACAAACTCCTATAACAATGCTTATAATTCCAGGCAAATTATCTGAAAAATATTTCAACCCACTCACCCAAAAAATCTCTGCTACTACTCCTAGCAATAACCACAACATTCTATCTCCTTACTCTTAAATTCCTTGATATGATTAGAACAAAAAATGGTATTATAATTGTAAAATATCAATAAAAAAGTTAGGAGTTTGCATGCAAACTATTACACTTAAAAACCCATTTGATATGCATTTGCATCTCAGAGAAGATGCAATCTTAGAATCTGTTTTGCCTTTTAGTGCAAGAACTTTTTTAGGTGGCGTAGTAATGCCAAATCTAAAAAATCCAGTAAGCACAGCAGAAGATGCAATACAATATAAAAATCAAATACAAAATATATGTCCGGACTTCTATCCTTTAATGACAATTTATATCACTCCTACTCTTAATGAAAGCGAACTAAAAAAAGCTAAAGATTTAGGTATAAAAATTCTCAAACTCTACCCTAAGGGCGCTACTACAAATTCCAGTAATGGTGTAGATGATATTTTAGATTCTAAAATGCTAAAACTTTTAGAAATTGCTCAAGATATGGATTTTATACTCAGCATTCATGGCGAAAGCAATGGCTTTAGTTTAGATAGGGAGTATGAATTTTTAAGTATTTTTGAATTTTTAGCAAAAAAATACAAAAAACTAAAAATTGTATTAGAACATATGAGCGATCATCGAAGTATAAAAATTCTAGAAGATTATGAAAATCTATTTGGCACACTTACTTTGCATCACATTACCCTAGATTTAGATTCGCTTTTGGGCAAAGGTTTATCACCTCATTATTTTTGCAAACCTATTTTAAAAACTCCAAAAGATAGAGAAAAGCTTCTAGAACTTGCGTTAAATGCTCACCCTAAAATTTCTTTTGGATCAGATAGTGCGCCACACACTTTAGAAAATAAACTCAAAGATAATGCTGCTGCAGGGATTTTTTCAGCTCCTTATCTTTTAGAATCTCTTATTGAGCTTTTTGATAAAAATCATGCATTAGAAAATTTACAAAAATTTATCAGCGATAATGCATTCAAAAACTATGCACTAGATTCTAAGGATTTTGTGGAAAAAACTTTAACTTTTTATAAAAAACCTTGTCAAATTGTAGAAAAAGTTACAACAAAAGATGGGCAGACAATCATTCCAATGCATGCAAATAAAATGCTTTCTTGGTCGCTATAGGCTTTATTTTCTTGCTTTTACAAAAATCCTATAAAACAAGAATAAAAAATGATGTTTTTAAACATAAATCTAAAATGTTGATTTTATAGATTCCTAAAAACACTATCACAATCCATAAAATCTCATAAAATAATAAAAAATCAAAAACAGGAGAAGAGATGAAACCTATTATCATAGCAGGAAATGGTCCTTCACTAAAATCCATTGACTACACAAGAATTCCAGAAAACTATGATCTCTTTCGGTGCAATCAATTCTACCTTGAAGATTCTTATTTTTTAGGCAAAAATATTACAGGTGTATTTTTTAATCCCTTTGTCTTTAAAACTCAATATTTTACACTAAACCATCTTATCAATAATCATGAATATCAAGTAAAAGATGTATATTGTAATTTTGCAGGATTTGATAATCAACATCAAATTAAAGAGATAGAATTCTTTTTTCCTCTAGTTAAAATGACAGCAAATTATTTTACTAAAGTCCCACAACTCCATGCCTTATTAAAATTTAATCAATACTATTATCAAAAAAACTTTACTGCTAGCATCATAATGATTATTGTTGCAATCGCACAAGGCTATAAAGAAATCTATCTTACAGGAATTGATTTTTATGAAGGCGGAGGGGTAAATTATGCATTTGAAGTAAAAGATCTCAAAAATCTAACTACTATGATTCCGCATTTTCAAAATCAAGATTTTAAAGACCCTTGGCACTCTAAGGAAGTCGATTTACAAGCTATAGCAAAAATCCAAGAATTATTCCCAGATATAAAACTCTATAGTATTACACCAGATTCTACCCTATCTCAATATATCCCCCTAGCCCCACAACAAAATCAAAGCCCAACACTTCCTATCAAAAAACCACAAAATTATACAAAAGATGTGATCTTACCTCCTGATTTCAACAAGGGGGGGGGGGGCTTGTAAAAATCAAAATTTTCCTCAAAAATACATTAATAAAATATCAAGTTACGCGAGAAAACTTCTATATAAAATTTCTCATCGATACAAAAAGATTTTTTTGCGGAACAATAGCGATAATAATTAATATAATTAAAAAAGTTTTAAAAGAAAGATAAACATGACTTATTTTTGTCAAAATCCTGTTTTACTAATTTTTTACAATAAATTTGATGCCACCTTAAAAGTTTTTGAAAGTATTAAAAAAGCAAAACCAAAAAGACTTTATCTTGCTAGTGATGGGGGGGGATAAACTAACACAGCAAAAAATCATCATTCTAAGAGAAAAAATATTACAAAGTATTGACTGGCAATGTGATGTTTTTACTCTTTTTTCAAAAACAAATCTTGGATGCAAAATGGGTCCATATCGAGCAATTTCATGGTTTTTTGCAAATGAATCTCAAGGAATTGTTTTAGAAGATGACTGCCTACCCTCTCTAAGTTTTTTTCATTTTTGCGATATTATGCTCCAAAAATATCAAAACCATGAAAATATCGGAATTATTAGTGGCATGCAATTTTGCACACATTACACCAAAAATTTTTCTCAAGATTATTTTTTTACAAAATCTGTACATACAAATGGTTGGGCTACTTGGCGAAGAATTTGGGAAAATGTAGCAATGGATTTTAAAGATTTTCAAGGAAATTTTGAAGAGATTATTCCACTTTTTATCTCTAAAAAAGAAAAAGCTCAATGCAAAAAAATCTTTGATATCTGGCAAAAAAAAGGATTTGAAGATGCATGGGATTATCAATTTGGATTCCACTTGCTTTATAAAAAAACACTAAACATTAGCCCAAAAAATAATCTAGTTATCAATATTGGCCTTACACATCAAAATGCTACACACAAAATTTTTGATGACTTTTTCCACAAATTAACATTACAAGAAATGCATTTTCCTCTAACAGATCCCAAAGAAATTACGCGAGATATAAATCTAGAGATAGAATATTTCAAAAATTTCAAAAAGAAAAATTTAATTTTTAGAATTATTAATAAAATCTCTCGTACATTTTTTAAAAAACATATTTTTAAATAAACTCATCATACCCACTCTTTTATTTTTAAATATAAACCATGCTACATTTTCCAATTGTTTTGCAAAAATAAAATCTAGCATTTTTGTTATAATTGCGATAAAACAAAGGAATATTATGCTACCCCCCCCCCCTCACACATGGAATTTAAAACACCTAATGATTCTTCTTATTACACACTAGAAACCCATAGCCCATTTGCTATCACTCAAAATGAAATTAATGCATTAAACTCCCCAAGAATCCTAGGGATTAGCGGGCATCTTCGTGTAAAAAATGAACCTCATAGTGTCACATTAGCTATCCTTAGCATCTTACCTGTGCTAGATGAACTCATCATCACCTGCCAACCCTTCATTAATGAAAGCAATCAAGATGAAACCTATTTGCAATGCCTTGATCTTGCAAAAAAATATCCCAACAAAATTAGACTTTTTTACTATACGCCAGAAGTTTTTGCAGTAAGCAATTCACATATTTCTAACCAAAACAAAGAAATGCAAGAAATTTTAAAACACTATAACAATCATATTCCTGAAAATTCTATCCACAGCATCGCACATTACTACAATTATGGACTTGTAAAAATTCGCTATAAATACTATATAAAAATTGATGCTGATCACATCTATCTTACAAATAAATTGCTAGAATTTAGAAAAGCATTATTAGCGTGTGATCATCTACTTGGTCAAAAACGCAACATTTTTCATCAGCTTATTGGAAAGCTTTTTACTCATTTTTATGCACCCATGAGTTCTAAAACTTCTTTTCAAAATTTCATTAAATTCTGTTATCTCATTAATAAAAGATGTGCTTTTAGCCTCTCTGGCCTTAATATTGGCGCAAAAAAATATAGGGATTTTTCCATCAAAGAACAAGAAGAGTATTTTCCACTTAAAGAATATAATTGCTTATATATTCCAATCAATCCTCATAAACATCAAGGATTTCAAATCTATAATGGTGCAGATCATGTTATCGCTCCAATTACAGCAAATAATATCTATAAAATGAATCCAAATGGCTTTGAAGAACTCCAAATGCATCATTTAAAACATATCTTAAACCTTGGGATTTTTTCCTTTCACTATGGACTAAAAAAACGCAATATTCTTATCAATGGAAAAGAGCAAAAAGATTTTCTCTCTTTAAATGATTTTTTAACTACTCCTATAAAAAACATCAAAAAAAATGCAAAATTTATCGGAAAATCCTATGAAAAAAGGCATCAAAAACACAATCTTATTTATTGGAAAAAAAGAGATTGTATTGAAATTGAAACCTTCTTAAATTATCTAATAAAATCAAAAAATGAGATAGAATCATACAATCTAGGTTAAGGAATTTCTTAAAATGCTATTACTCAAACATACTACAATACAAGAAGCTTTACAAAATCATGAAATTATTATGCAAAAAACAATCTTTCCATCTGAAGAAATTTATATCAATGGCGGGGACTATAACTTTTATTTAAAAGATATCTTTGGAAATCATCATAAAGCATTTAGACCCTATCGTCATAAAACACAAGAATTTAATGTTTATATGCTTCCAAATGCGTATTGTTTTAGCAATCAAGAAATCATTCTCACACAAAGTAAAAAATTTTTAATCGAGCAAACAAGCTGTAAAACACATCCACTTTTTTATCAAAGTTTAAAAGCACAAAAGGCAAAAAAACCCGAGGGGGGGGGGGCAAGAGTATTTATAAATAGTCTTTTTCCTCTTTATAAAAATATTAAAACCCGCTTTAAACTTCTGTTTGCAAAAAACATCCACGCAAATGTTGCTTTATTAACGCGTCCTGATATAGAGAATTGTTATGGACATCTCATTGCAGATGTAGCCTTTAATCTCTATCAAATTCAACAATTTGAAAGATTAACAAATATAAAAATAGATTATTATATTCTACCAAACTCCAAATCATTTCAAAAAGAACTTATTAAAATTTTTAATATCCCCACCCGTAAAATTATCTCTTCTTGTTTATCTATAACCTTAAGAGCAAAAAATATTATCATCCCCACACTTACTAAAGATTATGAATTTATTGAATATAGAGGTTATTTACACTATCGCACCAATGCATTTCACAGTGCAATCGCAAAAATATTTGATTCTTTTAAACCCAAAAATATAAAACCACATAAAAAAATCTTTTTAAAACGCCCTGAAAATTCTAATCGTCTTATTGAAAACAACCATGAAGTAGAAGAAATTTTTAAAAGTTTTGGTTATGAAATTGTTTTTCCAGATATTTTAAATTTTAAACAAATTATAGAACTTTTTTCACAAGTAATTTGTATTGCATCTTTACATGGATCCGGACTAGATAATATTTTATTTGCAAATGATGAAATTTATGTTTTTGAGATCTTTTCACAATATTATTTTGACAATAGTCCTCAACTTAAAGCATTACTTAAACATTGTCGCTATTCTTATTTAGTTGGAGAAACTCCAGACACTTCCATGCATCCTCAAAAAGAAAATGTTTATATCAATCCTCAAGCTTTAAAAACTGCACTTAAAATCCTAGAAACTCATCTATCAACCTAAAAAATATTATGGAGTTTATTTTGAAAAAATACCAATCAATATTTGTTAAAAATTTTACAAAAAAATCTATAAAGCATCAAAACACAATCTTATTTATCAAAAAACAAAGATGCGCTTTATACTAAGGGCTTTTTAAACCTATAAGGATGAAAGAAAATTTGCTATAATATCGGTATTTATTTTACTCTGAGGCATTTTATGCATATTTATCTTGGCAAAAATACAGACAAAAAACTACTTCTTGATTTTCTTTTTTCCTTGCGATATCTACAAAAAGAACTACTATTTTCAAGCAAAAATCAAAATATTTTAGATGTAATTGCAAAAAAAAATTTAGCGATAAAAACACTTTCTCAAAAAGAAAATGCATTTTTGCATTGCGACCTTATTTTCATGCCAGATGAAACTGAAAAAAGTCTTGCTAAAAATCAAGAAATACTTTATTATATTCCACAAAAACCTCAAATCACAAAATCTTTTCTAAAAATTATTCGATTTTTTTTCTATGAAATATTTGACTTTTTATCAAGAATTTTACTTCAAATTTTCCAAAAAAAAGGAGAAAAAAAGGGACTTGTCATTATCAAAACAGATGCAATTGGGGATTATATTTTATTTCGCAATTTCCTCAAACCACTTAACGAAAAATATGGAAAAATCACACTTATTGGTAATATCGCTTATCAAGAGCTATTTAATACTTTTGACAAAGATTATGTGGATACTTTTATCCCTATCAATAGAAAACAATTCCTTAAAAATCCTTTCTATCGACTAAAGATTCTTTTTTTACTTAAAAAAAATCATTTTACAACCCTACTAAACCCTCTTTTTAGTCGAGATTTAATCAGTGAGCAAATCGCACATTTTATCACTGCTGAAAATAAAATCACCTCCACAGGTAATACTTCAAATCTTAGTCTTAAATTTAAAAAATACTTTGATAAATTTTATACACAAATCCTTCCAAGCTCCCCGCAAGTCACTTTTGAATTTCACAGGAATCAAGAATTTTTTAGTACATTTCTCAATGATAAAAATATACCTTTTTTACTTGAACTTAAAAATCCTGATATAGTTTTACAAAAATTCCAACTTCCTAAACCTTATGCAGTTTTATTTATCGGTGCTTCAAATCCTTATCGCAAATGGAGTGCCAACTCTTTTATAAAAGTAGGAAACTTTCTTGCACAACAAGGCTTAAATATTGTAATTTGTGGTGGCAAAGAAGATAGAGATACTGGGGAATATATTCAAAAAAATATTTCTCATCAAACAAGTATAAATCTTTGTGGTGCAACCTCACTTAGTGAGGTTGCAAAAATCGTGTATAATGGCAATCAACTACTTAGCAATGAAACATCTTGTGTGCACATTGCTAAGGCCATTAGACACGACAAAATTTTTGTCGTGTATAATGGCAATCACTTCCATAGATTCACCCCCTATCCAAAGGATTTAGGAGGTGAATACTATGGAATCTACCACCCCATTGTACGAAAAAATCCCAGTGCCTACGCCATTTTTTCAAACTTTTTACAAGAAAGTAGACTTGACATTAATGCCATAAAAGCGCAAGATGTCATTTCTATCTTAAAAAATCATCTCAAAGGATAATTATGCAATGCAAAATCTGTCAAACAACCTGTAATTTTATTTTTAATGCCCCTATATTAAACAAATATCAAATTCCTTTTTTTAAATGTAAAAACTGCGGTTTTATCCAATGTCAAAAAGCTTTTTGGCTTGATGAAAGTTACACAGAAGCAATTAATGCATCAGACACAGGAATCCTCTCTCGCAATCTTTTTTTACAAAAAACCATCTCTACTCTTGCGTATTTTTTATTTGGCAAAAAAGCAAAGATTCTTGACTGGGGGGGGGTATGGTATTTTAGTAAGAATGCTAAGAGATATTGGTTTTTCAACATTTTATTATGATGCTTATGCACAAAATATTTTTGCCAAACCCTTTACTTTTTGCCATCAAACCCCAATAGATTTAATTGTATCTTTTGAAGTTTTTGAACATCTTGAAGATCCACAAAAAACATTAGAATCTTTATTAAAAATATCAAAAAATATTTTATTCTCAACTGAGCTAATCCCCTCTGAAGTTCCACCCTTCAATGGAGAGCAAACATGGTGGTATTATGGTTTTTCTCATGGGCAACATATTAGTTTTTATTCTTACAAAAGTCTTGAAGTCCTTGCAAAAAAACACCAACTTTATTTTTATTCTTATCGCAATATTCATCTTTTTACAACAAAAAAATTTCCTAAATTTATCTTCAAAAGTATTATTATATTAAGTAAAATAGGGTTTCATCTTCTACCAAAATTTTTTATGCAAAGCAAAACTCAAGAAGATTCAAAAATCATTTTACAAAACTGATTTTTATACGATATTAAATTACTACCCAAAAAAATAAGGATCTTTATGGATTATTTTAATGCAAGAGGAATAAGCCCCCTTACTTATGAAAATTATAAACTACCTAGCTATATGGCAAATATTATTCACAAAAATTTAAATGCAAAAATTTTAGATTTTGGTTGCGGTTTTGGTCAAAATCTCCTAGCGATTTCTCAAATCTTAAAAACAGCAAGGGGGGGGGGGCAAGTAAAAGGGATTGATATTAATCTTCAGGCAATAGAATCTTGCAAAAATCAAGGACTTGATGCAGAAGTTGTAGAAGATATTTTTACCTATCAACCTATCGAAAAATTTGATATCATATTTATCACTCATGTATTAGAACATTTTCCAAAAGACCAAATCATTCCATTGTTAAAATATCTCAAATCTCATCTTCTTAAAGATAAGGGAATGCTACTTATTGCTGTACCAAATGCACAGAGCCATACAGGTGCTTACTGGGCCTATGAAGACTTTACCCATAATGTTTTATTTACATCTGGTAGTTTAATCTATGTCTTAAAAATGGCAGGTTTTGAAAACCTTGAATTCCTTGATAAAGATTGCCTTGATGACCTCAAAGGAATCAAAAAACTCATGCGTCAATTTTTTCTAAAACTTTATAAAATCAATAATAAATTTTGGAACAAAATCACTTGTAGTGCATTTCATGCTGCAAGTCCTGAAATTTTTAGTTATGAATTAAAAATCAAAGCTTCTTAAACAAAAAAATAAAACCACTAAATCCATTCTAAGCAAAACACAAAAAAAACGGATTTTTTAATTCTCTATAAAAATTCTATATTTTATACATTAAATCTAAAGTGCATAATATCCCCATCTTGGACAATATAATCCTTCCCTTCAATACGCAAAACCCCTGCTTCTTTGCATTTTGCCTCACCACCATATTTGATAAAATCATCATATGCTATTGTCTCAGCACGAATAAAGCCCTTTTCAAAATCCTTATGAATTACCCCTGCAGCCACAGGTGCACTATCTCCTTTTTTAATTGTCCAAGATCGCACTTCTTTTACCCCCGCTGTAAAATAACTAATAAGCCCTAATTTATAAAATCCCGTGCGAATAATTTGCTCCAAACCACTCTCAGAACACCCCATGCTCTCTAAAAACTCTTTTTTTTCCTCATCACTCATGCTTACCATATCTTCTTCAAGCTTTGCACAAAGCTTAATAATTTCACAACCATTTTTTTGTGCATATTCTTTAAGTCGCGTTACATAAGTATTATCTCCTGCCAAATCATCCTCTGACACATTAGCTCCAAAAATCACTTCCTTATTACTCAAAAAACGCAATTCACGATTTAAAAGATAAAACTCTTCATTATCTTGCTTTTCAAAATTTCTTACAGGTTTTCCTTCTTCTAAATGTTTTTGTAAAGCTTCTGCAAGCTCTAACATTGCCTTTGCTTCTTTATCTGCTTTTGCTTGTCTAGCTAGTTTTTCAATCCTTTTTTGCAAAGTTGCCAAATCAGCTAGAATTAATTCTAGATCAATAATCTCAACATCTCTAATAGGATCTATACTTCCTTCCACATGAGTGATATTTTCATCATCAAAACATCGCACCAAATGCAAAATTACATCTGTTTCTTTAATATTTGCTAAGAATTGATTCCCTAATCCCTCGCCCTTACTTGCTCCTTTCACAAGACCAGCAATATCAACAAACTCCACCATAGAATGCAAAATCTTTTCTGGATTAATAATTTTTGCAATATGATGCAACCTTGCATCAGGTACTTCTACAACCGCCTTATTAGGCTCGATTGTACAAAATGGGTAATTTGCAGATTGCGCATTTTGTGCCTTTGTAAGTGCATTAAAAGTGCTTGACTTTCCAACATTTGGCAGACCAACTATTCCAATTGATAATCCCATTTTATCCCTTTTTTACAATATTCTTAATAAATTCTACACAAGCCCTAACACCTGCTCCACTACCTCCATAAGTATTCACATCCCAATCTTTTTCTACATATGCTGGACCTGCGATATCAATATGCAACCATTTATCTTTATATTCTTCTCTAATAAATGCTCCCAAAAACATCCCCGCAGTAATTGCTCCACCATACCTAGAACTTGCAATATTGCAAATATCTGCGATTTTTGATTCTATAAGTTTTTCTAAATGTCTATTAAAAGGTAGTTTTGCTACTAATTCGCCACTTCTTAATGCATCTTTTTCAAATCTTGTTTTTAACTCCTCATTATATCCCATAATACCACTTGTATATTCTCCAAGCCCTACTACACAAGCACCTGTTAAAGTTGCAAAATCTAGTAAATAATCAGGTTTTAAATCCTGTGCATAGCTCAAACAATCTGCCAAAACCAATCTACCCTCTGCATCAGTATTACGCACTTCTATGCTTTTTCCCTCCCGAGAAAACAACACATCATCAGGCTTATATGCATCTCCGCCAATCATATTTTCAGTCGCCCCAACAATAGCATGTAATTCCACTTCCATTTGCAAAGCCGCCACAGCTTGCAAAATACCAATAACCGCACATCCACCACTCTTATCCGCCTTCATGCTCACCATAAAATCAGAAGGTTTTAAAGACAATCCCCCACAATCATAAGTTAATCCCTTGCCAACAAGTACAATTTTTGCGCGTGGATTTTTGGACTGATATTTTAAATGAATTAATCTTGGCTTATGTACCGATGCACGATTTACAGCCAAAAAAGCACCCATTTTTTCTTTTTCCAAATCTTTTTCATCTAAAATCTTACATGTGATATTATTTTGAGAGGCTACATCTCTACCCCATTGTGCTAAAAATTCTGGTGTAGCATCTTGTGGTGGAGTATTTACCATATCTCTCACATCACAAATTGCCTGCGCAATAATTTGCAATTCTTGAATATCCTCTTGTGTGATTTTACATTTTTTTGTCTCTTTTAAAATTACTTGTTTTAAAACATTTTCTTTTTTCTTAGTTTTATAAGAATCAAAAGAATATCCACCAAGTAAAATTCCCAAAACCAATGCACGCATAGTTTCTAAATCTTCACAACAATCTAATTCAAAACTCTTAAATGCATAATTCTCAAAATAACGTGAAATTTGACAACCTGCTTCACGCAAATAATCTTTTTGCATTTCTTTAATTCCCCAATAAAGAATCATTTTTGACTGATCAAAAAAACTTCCTTCACCCTTATAATTAAAAGTTTTAAAAATCTCTTCATTTGGTAATTGTTTGTTAGGTATAAAAACAACACGCACATCTGCCTTTTCTTGCTCATTTAAAATAATTTCATATTGATTTTTCATTTTTATTTCCTTTCTAATTGATTTTCAATATCATGACTTATGCTTTCAACTTCTTGACTTTTTAATTTTTTAGCATGACGATTAAAATAATAAATTACACATAATAAAAATATAGCAATAAAAATCACGAGAATATAAGGGTGGTTTTTTAAAAACTTCAAGATACTTAAAATTTGCTCTCCTAAAATCCACGCAAGCAAAATGGTAATTGCCGCCCAAATCCATGCACTTACAAGATTAATTAATGCAAATTTTAATGCACTATAACGCGTCAAACCAATGCTAATAGGAATAACTGTCCTCATGCCATACATATAGCGTTGAATAAATATAATTCCCCAGCCATATTTCTGTAGCAATAAATGCGCTAGAGCTAACTTTCTACGATGATTTGTAAGCTTTTTTTGAATATAAGCCTTGTTAGATCTTCCGATAAAAAAATAAATTTGATCTCCTACAAATCCTCCAAGTCCTGCAATAAAAATTGCCAACCATACATTTAAATCTCCTGTGTGTGCAGCAATTCCGGCAAAAATTAATCCCAGCTCCCCTTCCAAAACACTCCAAAAAAATAAAATTGCATAACCCCAAGTTGATACATATTTTTTCCAAATTTCAATAATTGCATCTTCTAAAGAAAAATCCACATGTTTTACATATAAAAAAAGCAAAAAAATAATTAAAATCCCTATTCCACCAAACACAAACCATTTTATTTTTTTCATCAATCCCAAAGCTCCAAAACACTAAAAACATTTGCCTTTAATTTGACATCTTGACTAAGCATTTTTAAATCCATCAAAAAGCACGCCTCAATACATTCTCCACCCGCTTGCATAATCAACTCTTCACTCGCCTTAGCAGTTCCACCTGTAGCTATCAAATCATCAATTAATAATACTTTAGGATTTAAAACACCACAAAATGCATCTTGATGAATCTCTAAAGTATCACTTCCATACTCTAATAAATATTCTTTTTGAAATACTTTGTAAGGTAATTTTCCTTTTTTGCGAATAGGCACAAAACCTTTTTTTAGTGCATATGCCAAAGGACTACCAAAAATAAATCCACGAGATTCTATACCCGCAACAAAATCAATCTCATATTTTTCATAGCGATTTTTTAATACCTCAATCAAAGCAAAAAATAAGTCTTTATGTTGCAACAAAGTTGTAATATCTCTAAATTTTATACCTTTTTTAGGATAATCATTAATAATCCTAATATTTTCTAAAATCTGTATTTTTAAATCGTCAATTGACAAACCACTCATAACAATGCCTCAATTTTTTGCTCTAGATCTTTAATGCGCGTTTTATATTTATCAGTGTCCATGCGATATTGTGCATTTCTCTGTTTTACAGTTTTTAATTCATTTTTTAAGTTATTTAACTCTTGAGTTAGTAAGTCAATATTTCCTAATGCTCTTTGTAATTGTAATTGATGTTTTTGTATCAAAATCTCTGCCTCTTGCAATGTAAGCTTCATGGAAGCAGAATTACGCTCTTCTTTTTCTGCGATAGATTTATAAAATATTGCACGAATAACCACAAAAAGTACAAAAATAATAAAGATTGTTATCAAAAACCAACGAACCAAATTATTATCAAACATGTGCACCCTCATCAATTTTTTCTAGTCGTTGCAAATGGCGACCGCCCTCAAATTCTGTATCCACAAAAGCTTCTAAAATCGATTCTACAATACCTTCTCCTAAAAGACGCTCTCCTAAACACAAAATATTTGCGTCATTATGTAAACGCGTCATTTTAGCCATATAAGCATCTAAACACAAAGCAGCACGAATACCCTTAAAACGATTTGCACAAATACTCATACCAATTCCTGTTCCACAAATCAAAATTCCTCTGGAATCTTGATTTTTTAAAACTGCCCTACACACTTCTTTTGCATAATCAGGATAATCTACCTTTTTTTCTTGTGGCAAAAAACATACTACCTCATGCCCTTTGTGTTTTAAAAAATCTTTTACAAAGCTTGCAAGTTTTATACCTGCATGATCCGCTCCTAAAAAATATTTCATCTCATCAAACCCTTTTTTTAATTTCATAAAAATTCTAGCAAAAAACCAAAGTTTTTATCTAAACTACTGCAACATTTCCTTTTCTAAAGTTTTAATATTTTTAAACATACGCTCCCAACGAATACTTAAAAACTTTTTAGGATTATTGGCCACATCTGCTTCTTGACTATTACGCAAATTTAGGCTAAATACAACCACCCATGGCATTCCAACAATACGAGAATAAGGCACACTATCCCAGAATCTAGAATCTTCACTATTATCACGATTATCCCCGATCATAAAAAATTCATCTTGTGGAATCTTTTTGTAAAATACCAAATCACCATTCAATTCAATAGGCTGCATTGCAATTTTTTCTCTACCATGATTGTCAAAATTGAGTTGATCTTTACTATTTGCAAGCATCTGCATCAAATAAAAAGTCTGATTATCTTTTTGATAATGTATACCATGATATTCTTTCATGTAAGGATTAAGAACAAAAATTTTTCCTGCAAACTCTATTTTTTCCTCATCTTTATAATGTGCTTTTATATATTCATTCCCTTCTTTATGGTGCAAATATAAACCTTTTTGAGTAAAAAGTACCTCATCACCTCCAATTGCAAAATTCCGTTTTACAAAATATACATTATCTTTATGTGGAGGCATAAATACTACAATATCCCCGCGTTCTGGACGCTTCCCTTCAATCAAATGTCCATTATTATGTAAATCTGGAAAAATTGGTGTATTTACCCAAGGAAGTCGAGGAATAGGGATCCCATAAGCAAATTTTTTGGCAAATAGCATATCTCCTTCATACAATGTCCCAACCATTGATCGAGAAGGAATAATAAAAGCTTGTGCTATAAAAAAAATAATCAATAAAATAATTATAATACTACCCGTCCAAGTCTTTGAAAAACTCAACAAGGCTTCTAAAAATTTTTTCATTATTTTTCCTTTCTATTTTTAGCTGCAATAATAGTATTTTGCATTAAAGATGCAATTGTCATGGGACCCACACCCCCAGGAACAGGTGTGAAATAACTACTTTTTTTTACTACATCGCTATCCACATCTCCTACAATTCTTCCATCTTCCAAGCGATTGATTCCAATATCTACAATAACCACTCCTTCTTTAACCATATCTTTTGTAATTAATGAGGGCTTACCAACACCTACGCAAAGGATATCCGCTTGTTTTGTATAGAGACTAATATCTTTTGTATGAATATGACAAAGGCTAATTGTCGCTCCACTTTGCAACATCAACGCAGCCAGAGGTTTGCCAACAATATTACTCGCACCTACAATTACAACATTTTTTCCTAATACTTCAATATCATAAAACTTCAGCAATTCCATCACACCCATCGGAGTTGCAGGTAAAAATCCATTTAATCCCGCATACATTCTCCCCACATTATAAGGATGAAATCCATCTACATCTTTTAAGGGATCGATTGCTTCTAAAATTCTTTGTGTATTAATATGACTTGGTAAAGGCAACTGCACCAAAATACCATCAACATCTTCATCATGATTAAACTTATAAATTGCTTCAAGCAATTGATTTTCTGTGATATTTTTATGATAAGTTCTTGTAATAGAATCAATACCAATTCTATGTGAGGCTTTTGTCTTCATGTTAACATAGGAAGCACTTGCTGCATCATCTCCTACTAAAATCACTGCCAAAGTTGGTATAATATTTTTTTTATACAACTCTTCTACTACTTTAATCATTTTTTCTTCTTGCTTTTTTGCCAAAAGCTTACCATCTAAAAGAATCATCGTGCCCCTTAAAATAATTTTTGCATACTATAATTATAATTAAACTTTAAAAATCACAGGATGAAAAATGAACAAAAATCTTATATTCTTAATTTTTTCTCTCCTTTTTGCAAAAGAAGAAAGTTTTATCACAATCGAAGAATATGGAAAAGAGCTTTATAAAAACCCTAGAGGCATTGGGTGCATACATTGTCATGGTGAAAATGGGAAAGGAAAAATAATTGCAAAGTATAAACACAAAAATATCGCAAAAAACCTCATAGGTCCTGATATTACAAAACTTGATTTTAAAACATTTAAAGAAAAAACTTTAATCGACAAAGGCGTTATGCCAAAATACTATCTCACAGATACAGAACTGCAAGCAATTTTTAGCTTTTTGCATTCTCCACTAAATTCCCAAAAAAATAACAAAAATAAAACTATTTTGAAAAATCAGAAGAACGCGGAGAATTAAAGAAGTTTTGATGCATTTTTTCTTGTAAAAAAATACTTTTATTCAGCGTATCTTCAGAAAGATTTACATGGCAATTTATACAAGAACTAATCATTTTATGCGAGGCTTTTAGTTCTTGATTTTGCAACTTTTTTGCATCATGACAGGCAAAACAATCCTGACCACAGGTATCCCCCATATTAATTCCTGCCATTTTTTCTGGAGTATGGCAAGTCTTACACTTTAGCATTGCACTATGTCTTGTGTCGTTTTGATAATCAATTTTATAATGACAACTCGCACAATCTCCACTGCACGAGAAAAGCTTAAAGCAAAAAAGTAAAACTAAGGTTAAAAATCTCATATACTAAAATCATAAAATGTGAAACTTATCATAAACCCCACATGATTAATTACAGGATGATTAAATTTTTTAGCATCTGCTGCCTTAACGAGATAAAATGGCGTACCTGCACGCAATGAAAAATCTACTCCAAATCCCTTAGCCACATTTACAAATAACCCTACTGTCCCTACTCCACCATGCATGTTATATTGTGCTGTATCTGTAGGAAAACTCAAATGCTGTATTTGATAGCCAAAACTCGCATGAGGAATCAACCAACCATTTAATAAACGTGCAGAAACACGCGCACCAACAGAAAGGAAAAAAGTCTGTCCTGCCGCACCATCTAAATATCCCCCCACCATTAACATTTTATTTTTTAGTCCAATCCATCCTCGCTCAATACCAAAATATACACTATTTAATTGCTGTTTGCTATCAAAAGTATGTGATGTTTGTGTGTTGGTAATTTTTGATCCATTCTGATATTGATAAGCATATCCTATTCTAAAAGTACCATACACATTCCCTTCTACCTCTGATGGCTGAAACACAGACTTCCAATACTCACTATTTTTCTGTTTTCCTGTGCTTGCAATTTCTTCCTCATCTTGTGCCTCTTGTGCAAAAACAAAAGCAACCAATCCTAAACAAAATAAAATTTTTTTTACCATAATTTCCAACACCTGATATTATTTTCATGTTATTTTATCATAGAGTTTGCTTTACCAAAATAAAATAAATCAAAAAAACATTATAATTTTAAGAAAATAATGGAAAGATTATGCTACATGATAAACTTTTAATGTCTTTATGTGTCAACAAAGCCTGGGAATCGCAAACCCTAACCCTACCAAATCCCGCGGTAGCAGCGATGGTTGTAGATCAAAATGGACAAATTCTCTCCTTAGCATCACATCAAAAAAGCGGTCTACCTCATGCAGAAGTTTTGGCACTCAAAGAGGCATATTTCGCACTTACAAATGACGAGCGTATCCAAAAAATTACAGATTCTAAAGCTTTACATGATTTTCTTAGCATAAATCATAATAAAATCTTTCATAACTGCAGTATTTATGTAACCCTTGAGCCCTGCACTCATTATGGCAAAACCCCACCTTGTGCAATACTATTAAAAACTTTATCCCCAAAAAGAGTGATCATTGGAGCATTAGAACATACACACAATAAAGGCGGAAAAGAAATTTTAAAAGCACAAAATATTGAAGTAGTTAGCGAAATTTGCAAAGAGCAGTGTCAAGATCTTTTATTTCCTTTCATACGCTATCAAAATCAAAAAAAATTTAATCTTTTTAAAATTGCACAACGTCTAAATGGAGATTATAAAAGTGGTGCTATCTCCTCCCATGAAGCAAGAATATTCACACATAAACAGCGCAGTATTAGCAATCAAATACTAATTAGCCAAAATACTCTTATTGCAGATGATCCACTTTTAGATTCTCGTTTTGCTACAGAACCTTTTTTGCAAAAACAACCCTGTATAGGAATTCTTACAAAAAATAAAGATTCTCTTGCTAAAACCTATAAAATTTTTGAAAACAAAAGAGAAGTATTACTTCATACACATACTCCTATCTTGCAAGAAGGATTTAACATTATTGAAGGAGGGTGGAAACTTTTTCAATCCTTTAAAGAACAAATTGATCTTTTACTTGTACACATCTCCCCTACTTTAAGAGAAAATGCCAACCAATATGGCTTTAGCTATAATGGCAAAATATTGCACCATCAGCGTATAGGAGAAGATGTAATCTTATGGATAAAAAACTCTTAAGACTTTATCAACTTGAAGATGGCTATTGTTATAATAGCGATAGCTTATTTCTCTATGATTTTGCTACATTGTTTTTAAAAAATAATACACAGATTCTAGATATAGGGTCTGGTAGCGGAATTTTGGGACTTTTGTGTGCAAGAGATTATTCCATTCAGCTTAACGCTATTGAAGCAGATCCACTCCAAGCTTTTTTATCCCAAAAAAATGCAATAAGCAATAAACTTCATGCAAATGTAATTTGTGGTGATTTTCTTCATACTTCTTTTACTCAAAAATTCCAAACTATTATCTCTAACCCTCCTTTTTATCGCGAAGGTATCTTAGATTCCAAAAATGATAGAATCAAAACTGCTAGAAATGCCAAATTCCTCCCTTTTGAACTTTTATGCAAAAAAGTAAAACAAATATTACATCCCAAAGGACATTTTATTTTTTGCTATGATGCAAAAGAATCTCACCATATTTTTCAAACTTTGCAAAATTATGGATTTAATACTGAAACCTCGCGTCTTGTTTATCCCAAGATTGACAAAAAAGCAACACTACTTTTAGTCCAAGCAAGAATCAACACAAAAAATAGCCTTAACTTTCTCCCTCCACTTATCACACACATAGGAGAAAAACAGACAGACAACTCACCAGAAGTTAAAGAAATTTATAAAAAATGCAATACCTATAGCATTAAAATCCACTCCACAAATATTATTTTGGAAGAAAAATATGCAAGCTTGCTCACATTGTAATCTCAAGTATCCCAAATCTTCGCTCAAAGAAATAAAACACAATGATAAAATATTATATTTTTGTTGCAATGGCTGTGAAGGGGTATATTTTCTTTTATTAGAAAACCATCTTGAAAGTTTCTATGAAAAACGCAATCACCACACCCTAACCCCCCCAAAAGATTTGCAAATTACAGATTTATCACACTTTGATTCCAAAGCCTTTGAAAAATATCTTTTTGAAGATTCTAAGGGACTTAAACAAGTTGCCCTAACCTTGGAAGGCATTCATTGCGTCGCTTGCACATGGCTTATCGAAAAAGCATTACAAAAGCTAGATGGAATCTATGATACATCTCTCAATTACACAAACAATAAATTAAAAATTGTCTTTGATTTACAAAAAATCCCCCTAAGTCAAATTATCAAAACCATTAGAATGCTTGGCTATGATGCTAATATTTATGATCCCAAAACCTCAGAAAACAAACACCAAAAACAAAGTCAAAAATACTATTTTGCACTCATCATTGCAATTTTTTGCACAATGAATATTATGTGGATTGCAGTAGCGCAATATGCAGGATATTTCTCTGATATTTCCACTTCAATGAAAAATGTTTTAAATCTCGCATCTTTTTTACTTGCCACTCCTGTTTTATTTTGGACAGGAAGATTTTTTTATATACAAGCATACTACCAACTCAAAAACAAAATCATTGGTATGGATTTGCTTGTAAGCACGGGGGCATTTCTCACTTATTTTTACTCAATTTATGCAAGTCTTACGCAAAGTGGAGAAACCTATTTTGAAGCCGTAAGCATGATTATCACTTTTGTTTTTTTTGGAAAGTTTTTAGAAATTAGAGCAAAAAAACATGCGGGAGACAATCTTGATAAATTAAGCCAAATACTCCCCACACAGCTCACCATTATCAAAAATAACCAAAAACAAACCCTCTCTCCACAAGAAGTAGAAATAGGTAGTATTATTGAAGTTTCTCCTAATGAAATTATCGCCATTGATGGAATCTTACTTTCTTCAGAAGCACTTTTAGATACACAAAATATTAGTGGTGAAATGCTCCCCAAACTCATCAAAAAAGATGATATCCTTACATCAGGAAGTATCAATACACAAAAAACTATCCGTTATCAAAGCACAAAAACCTATAATGATTCCACACTATTTCAACTTATCAATATTCTTGAAAATTCTCTTTCTAATAAACCTCAAATTCAAAACCTCGCCAACGCACTTTCAGAACATTTCTCTAGATTTGTATTATTAATCGCCCTACTTAGTTTTTGTGGATGGTATTTTATCGGGGAGCGTGATTTTGAATTTGCATTGATGATTGCAATTTCTGTTATTGTTATCTCCTGTCCATGTGCCCTAGCACTTGCCACTCCGATTGCTTCTATTGTTGGAATTTCAGAGGCATTTAAGCATAAAATTATTTTCAAAGAAACTAAGTTTTTAGAATCCATTGCACGTGCAAATTGTATCTTTTTTGACAAAACTGGCACCCTAACACTAGGAAAACCTCAAGTCATTCAAGTAAAAAAATTTTGTGATTTTGATGAAAATCTCTTAGCCTGCCTTTTAGATTCTAGCCATCATCCTATCGCAAAAAGCATCAAAAATTATCTAAATATCACTAAAAGCTTGGAATTACAAGACTCACAAGAGATACTAGGTAAAGGCATAATAGCAAAAAAAGACGGAAAAAAACTCATTGGTGGGAGTCTAAAATTTTTACAAGAAAATGGCATAAAAATCACAAATTTTGATCCTAAAAACTTTATCACCTTTGGATTTGGGATTGATAAAAAAATCTGCGCAATTTTTCTTCTTGAAGATGCTCTAAAACAAGATGCAAAAAACTTTATCCAGCAAATAAAAACCCTAATTCCTCAAGTCGTTTTACTAAGTGGTGACCATCAAAAAAGCGTGGAATTTGTCGCAAAAAATCTTGGTATCAAAGAATATTACCACAGCCTTTTGCCGCAAGATAAATTACAAATCTTACAAAAAAATAAAGAAAAAATCTCCATTATGGTTGGAGATGGAATCAACGATACCCTCGCACTAAAGCAAAGTAATATTGGAATTTCTTTCAGCACAAAAAATGATATTATTTCTCTAAATTCTGATATTATTTTACTAGACCAAAATCTAAAAAATTTGGAAAATACCCTTAAAATCTCTCACAAAACCTACAAGACTATCAAACAAAATATTTTTTTAAGTATTTTTTACAATCTTTTAATGATTCCCTTAGCAATTTGTGGATGGATTATCCCACTTTTTGCTGCATTAAGTATGAGTTTTAGTTCTCTGCTTGTAATTACAAATAGTCTACGAATAAAAAACTGGAAAAAAGATTCTAAAAATTTATCATAAAATGTTAGGATTAAGCCTTTAAATCAATTTTACTTAATTTATTAATGTCTAAATATCTTTGAAATTTTGGTAAAATCAGACAATAAAAATAAAACTGGACTAAAAAATGGCACACTCAAAGGATGATATTTTACACACCGAAAATGAAGCACAATTTTTGTGTTTTTTTGTAAATAATGTAGATAATAATTCTGACGCTCAACTTTATGGTATCAATGTTTTTAAAATTAGAGAAGTAATTTATCAAGAAAGCAACCTTACACTCACAGAAGGTAATGAAAATAGCATTATTTTAGGCTCGCTTACTGTCCGTGATGAAATCATTCCTATTATTGATGTAGGAAGGTGGTTGCATTACAATCCTAAGTTTCCAGAAAGAAATTTGCAAGATTTTTCTATCAATACTGAAAAAAGCCTTATAGTAGTATGTAGTTTTTCGCGTTGTACAATTGGAATAAAAATCGCACAAGTCAAACGCATTATCCAACGCAATTGGGAAAATATTCAAGCAGGTAGCGATAATGGGTTAAAAGAAGATAGTAAATTTATTGCTACTACTCGCTATGAAGATGGAAGCATTGTGCAAATTTTAGATGCGGAAAAAATGCTCTATGACGCTTTCACTCTATTTGATGAAAGAGATGAATTTCAATTACAAACCTTGCAAAAAATCAATAGCAATAAAACTATATTGATTGCTGAAGATTCTAGAAGTGCCACCAAATCCCTAAAAATTATTTTAGAAAAAATTGGTCTTAGATATCTTACTTTTGAAAATGGTAACACAATTTTACAATACCTAGAAAACTGCGAAAATCCTGAAGAAATTGCTGCTATAATCACAGATTTGGAAATGCCTGTTTTATCGGGATTTAAAGTTTTAAAACAAGTCAAAAATAATGAAAAATTTTGTCATATTCCTGTAATTATCAATTCCTCTATGCATAATGATGCAAATTTAGATGCAGCAAAAGCTTTTGGAGCATTTGGCTTTGTTTCCAAATCTGAACCTAGTGAAATTTATACATATCTTAAATTAATTTTAGAAGAAAAGGAGTGAGCGTTGTTAAGAACACATTTATGCGCACAATTAAATGAAAACCATATTGGTGAGAATGTAGAACTAGCAGGATGGTGCAATACATACAGAGACCATGGAGGAGTTGTTTTTATAGACCTTCGTGATAAGAGTGGATTAATTCAGCTTGTATGCGATCCTACTTCCCCTGCCTATAATCTTGCTTCGAGTGTAAGAGATGAATATGTGCTAATTGCCAAAGGAGTGGTGCGTGCTAGAGGCGAAGGACTACAAAACCCCAAACTCAAAACTGGAAAAATTGAAATTGTTGTCAATGAACTCATTATTGAAAACCAAAGCAAAACTCCACCAATTAGCATAGGTGATGAGAATATAGGCGAGGATTTAAAACTAAAATACCGCTATCTTGATCTTAGATCTAAAAAATCTTTTGATACTTTCAAAACGCGTTCTGATATTTACAAAATCATAAGAGACACTTTTCACGCACTTGATTTTATCGAAGTAGAAACCCCGATTCTCACAAAAGCCACTCCAGAAGGTGCAAGAGACTATCTTATTCCTAGTCGCGTACATGATGGAGAATTTTTTGCACTTCCACAAAGTCCGCAAATTTTTAAACAACTCTTAATGGTGAGTGGTTTTGATCGTTATTTTCAAATTGCAAAATGTTTTAGAGATGAAGACTTGCGTGCAGATAGACAGCCAGAATTTAGTCAAATTGATGTGGAAATGAGTTTCTGCAATCAAGAAGATGTAATGCAAGTAGCCGAACAACTCATTAAAAATATTTTTGCTAGTAAAAATATAGATGTCAAAATACCTTTTAGACGCATGGATTATATGGAAGCCATGGAAAAATATGGCTCAGATAAGCCAGATTTGCGTTTTGATATGCCGCTCATTGAAATTAGTGATTTAATGCAAGATTCTAGCAACGAAATTTTCAAAAATATTGCTCTAGATACCAAAAAAAATCGTTTCAAAGCCCTTGTGGTTAAAAATGGAGATAATTTTTTTAGTAGAAAAACATTAAGTGAAGCAGAAGAATTTGTAAGAAAATTTGGTGCACAAGGCCTTGCATATTTACAAATCAAAGAAGAAGGACCCAAAGGGCCTCTTACAAAATTTATCAGCGAAAAAAACCTTCCACTTATTTTAGAGCGTCTCAATACGCAAGTTGGAGATATTGTATTCTTTGGTGCAGGTGCAAAGCAAGTTGTATGGGATTATATGGGGAGATTGCGTCTAAAAATCGCGCAAGATCTTAATCTTATCCAATCTAATATTTATGAATTCTTATGGGTAGTTGATTTTCCAATGTTTGAAAAAAATGATGGTAAAATTTCTGCACTACACCATCCTTTTACAATGCCAAAAGATATCGATAATCCTGATATTGAGAGCATAAAATCCATTGCCTATGATGTCGTATTAAATGGCGTAGAACTTGGCGGAGGAAGTATTAGAATCCATAAACAAGAAACACAAGCAAAAGTCTTTGAACTACTTGGAATTACAAAAGAAGAAGCGAATGATAAATTTGGCTTCTTGCTTGAAGCACTAAGATTTGGTGCGCCACCTCATGGGGGATTTGCTATTGGATTAGATCGTCTTATAATGCTACTCACACAAGCTAATAGCATTCGCGATGTGATTGCATTCCCAAAAACTCAAAAAGCTACTTGTCCTCTTACTAGCGCACCTAGCAGTGTCAATGAAGAGCAATTAAGAGAGCTTCATATTCGATTAAGAAATATCAAATAAAAAGGATTAATATGAAAAAACTATTTTTAATTATTGGTGCACCAGGTAGCGGAAAAACTACAGATGCAGAACTAATTGCAAAAGACCATAGTGATACAATTGTGCATTACTCTACAGGAGATTTATTGCGTGCAGAAACTGCTAAAGGAAGCCAAAGAGGTAAGCTTATTGAAAGTTTTACATCAAAAGGAAATCTTGTACCACTTGAAATTGTAGTAGACACAATTGTATCTGCAATTAGTCATGCGCCAAAAGATATAATTTTAATTGATGGTTATCCTAGAAGTATTGAACAAATGGAAGCATTTGATAAAGTATTAAAAGAACAAGATTCTATTGAACTTGTAAGCGTTATTGAAGTAGAAGTGAGCGAAGAAGTGGCAAGACAAAGAGTTTTGGGGCGCGCTAGAGGTGCTGATGATAACGACGAAGTTTTTAATAATCGCATGAAAGTTTTCTTAGAACCACTTTCTGCTATTCAAAAATTTTATGCAGAAAAATTACAAAAAATCAATGGAGAACGCTCTATTGAAGAGATCGTTTCTGAAATGAAAAATTTTATTCAATCAAAAATCTAAGGAGTAATTATGCAACTAGAAAAAATTGAAATTGGGGAAAATCCAGAGAAAGTTAATGTAGTTATCGAGATTCCCTATATGTCAAATATTAAATACGAAATTGACAAAGATAGCGGTGCAATAGTAGTAGATCGTGTAATGTATAGCGCAATGTTCTATCCAGCAAATTATGGTTTTGTACCAAACACACTAAGTAATGACGGCGATCCTGCCGATGTCTTGGTACTTAATGAATATCCTTTGCAAGCAGGTAGCGTGATAAAATGTCGCTTAATTGGGGTGCTAATCATGGAAGATGAAAGCGGAATTGATGAAAAATTACTTGCAATTCCTGTAAGTAAAATCGATCCACGCTATGACAATATTAAAACTCTAGATGATCTACCAAAAATCACTTTAGATCGTATTAAAAATTTCTTTGAAACTTATAAAATGCTCGAACCAAATAAGTGGGTAAAAGTCAAAAATTACGAAGGCAAAGAAAAAGCAACTGAAATCTTAGATGCTGCAATTAAGGCTTATAAAAAATAAATGTATTTTACCCTTTTATGCATACACCTCATTTGTGCAGTTTGCTTTGTGGGGTATGTGTTTTTTGATGCTTGTATTTACATTATTGCTTACAAAAAACTTGATAAAAAACAATGCGATCATATCAAACACACCTACACAAAAAATGGCGGTGGTATCATATTTGGGATTTTATTTTTATTTTTGCTTATTAGTGGTGGACTACTCCTTAGTTATCAAATAGCCAATCTTTCCTCTTATCCTTTTGTAATATTTTTAAGTATTAAACTTTTTTTAGTTCTACTTATTTTTATATTAACGCTTTTTGCAATCATACGCATAAAATTTTTTCAAAAACCCGACCCATTTCGAGGAAAATCTCACTTAATTGCTTTTATCCTCTCTTTATTTATTATCATTCTAGCCAAAGCAATGCAAATTTATTAACCACAAACTTATCTAAAAAAATCTATCTTTCTTTAAAAATCCCAAAAATATTTTTTCATATCTCTACACAATAAATTTTTACCTCACAATAAATAAAATTAAACCCCTAAACACTTTACTTTATAACTTTTTTATGATACAATCCCGTTGTAAAAAGATTTATTAAGTGGCTAAAATAAGGAGTTTTATGGTTCTCCGCGGGGTAACTGCCTAGCATCCCCTCAAAACCATGCTTTTAACACTAGGGTTTTAGTATACAGATTCTTCATAATACTTTTTTTGAAAGTTTTTATCTTATATAAACTACTTTATAGAATACAAGAATCACGATAAGTTAAAAATAGAACTATATCAATAAAAATTAAGTTATGCTTATCAATTTTAATTTATAAAAACAAAAGAGAGGTAAAAAGATGCAAAATACTTTAGTATATGGTAGCATAACCCTAGCCTTAACAAACTTCATGTTTGCAGAAAATATAGATAATGAAATTCAAAGATTAGAAAATAAACCCCTAGAATTAAAGCAAAGAAATCAACAACTCTCTTCAGACTTAGAAGCAGGAAAAGTAACTGACAATAAAATACAAAAAGATTCACTTCAAGCAAAAAAAGTTAAAGTAAAAGACAAAAATGGCTTCTTTTTGGGGATAGAAGCAGTCTTGGGAAGTAGTAGTTATACAAGATATACGACAGAGGCTTTATATAATTCTGCCTTTAATTATTCCAGTAGATCTACTACTTTTGATGGTGGTTTATTACTTGGGTATCAATGGTATTTTGGAGAAACACAAAAACATGGATTAAAGCTCTCAGGTCATCTTTATAGTGGTTTTGGAAGGGGGTATAACAAATCAAATAAAACCCATGTTTCAATTCACGATTCTGGTGGATACCATTTGTATGCAGGTATAAATCATACCCTTATTCCTATTAAAGTTGGATTTGATATTAAATATCTTTGGGATTTTTTAGAAAAAAAGAATCATATTTTAGGGCTTAATGTGGGTTTAGGATATGAGTTTAGTTATTATATTAGCAATTTTAATGTTAAAAGAGGTTTATTTCATAAAGAAACACCAATTATAAGTCGCGACATATGGGAACCTACTCCATCAAGTCTTATCAATCAAGAAATTTATCCCACCATTGGATTACATTATAATTATAAACATCATCAAATGGAATTAAATTATCGTTTTGGTGGAATTTTAAGAATACATAATAGTAGAACTCTATTAAAAGAAAAAGCTCAAGAACCAGATGGTCTTAGAGTTTATGACCTTGCAAGATTTAGCTTTCTTACTCAAAGTTATATTGCTTTAAATTATGCTTATCGGTTTTAGTTTATAAGGGAGAAAAATAAATACTAAAAGCATTGTGTGATTTTTAAGGATAAAGCCTTGCTACTTAAAGCTTTAAAAAACGAAGAGTATTTAAAAGATTTAACGATTAGAATGGCACATCATAGCACTGCTATTGAAGGCAATACTCTTACTCAAGAGCAAACTGCAAGTATTATTCTTGATAATTTTATTTCTCACCAAACAAGTGAAAGGGAATTTTTTGAGGTAAGAAATTATCGTTTTATAATTCCTAAGATTTTAGAATTTTGTGAGAAAAACCTAGAAGAAGAAAAAAGTATTGATATCTATCAGATTAAAGAATTGCATAACATTATTATGGATAATTTAATTGAGAATAAAGGACAATTAAAACGATTCCAAACCTCATTATAGAAGCAGATTTTGAAACAAGTAAGCCCTATCTTATTCCCACTCATTTGCAAGAAATGCTAAATAACCTAGATTATCAAATTAAACAATCTAAAAATAATGATGAAATATTAGAAGCTATCTTACAATCTCATTTTCATTTTGAAAGAATCCACCCTTTTAGTGATGGCAATGGAAGAGTGGGAAGACTTTTAATGTTTTATTTTTGTATAGAAAATCAAATTACACCCTTTGTAATACAAAAAATACAAAAGCCTTTGCATGTTTCAATTCTAAGAGAAAATAATTTAAATAAATTTAAAGAACTCGCTAAAACTCAACAAGAAGTTGAAGAAGAGCGTATGGAGATTTTTTTAAATCAACATCAGCAAGAAAATTTAAAACAACAAAAACAAAAAATAAAAAGATGATTATGATAAATCAAAACAAGCAAGAGAGATTATACTCCAAAGACAGACTTGATAGCTTTGGAAGCATTGAAAGTCATCAAGCAAATTTAATTTTAATCAAAGAGATTACAGACAAGATTATAGAAATTATGATTTTTTGAATATGTTATTAAGAGATTTATATAAAGATGAAGAAATGGGAACAATTAGGGTGGAAACAGCATGATACAAAAAGAGTTTATAAAAGCACTAGACAGTGTTTAGAACATTTCAAGATTATTTAAATATTGCCAAAAAGTTTTTAGAAATACCGAAATTTTAAACTAGGATTTTTTAAAATATTAATGTAGAATTCTATCAGAGGTTGCCTTAAGAGGCTGCAACCTCTTAAGGTTGCCTACTTTATGAAAGGAGGCGAACTTATGAAAGAGTTTATTAGCTTACTCTTAAGACTTATTATAGCTATTATTTGGTTAATAATCACAATCTTAAGAGGATAAAAAATCCCCCTGCTATCTTGTAAGCAGTAGCAGGGCGATAAACTCTTAACCTCTAGCTTACACTCCTTTAGAGTTTTTACCTTATACTTTTTTTAAAAAATACAAGGTAAGCCATGCAAACACAAGTTAAATTAGAAGTTATCCCAGAATTTAAAAAACTAAGTGATACCATCAATAAAATAAACAAACAAGTATCAGGCATTAGCAAAGGTATTAGCAGAGATATTGAAAATGCCACTAAAGCCTTAAGCAATTCTATAAATCGTCCTATTGAAGAAACAAGGAAGGTTAAAAGAGAGATTGCTCAAGCCACAAGGTTTAAACTTAAGCTTGATGTGGAAGAAGCGTGTAATCAAGTAGCAAAATTAAAATATCAAATACTAGGAGCAATAGGTGGTTTCCTTGCTTTCAAAAAACCTATCACTTCTGCTATGGACTTTGAAAGTGCTTTTGCAATGGTGAAAAAAGTTGTCGATTTAACAAAAGAAGAAAGCAGACAACTCCAACATGAAATATGGAAAATGACAAAAGAAGTTCCTTTAAGTGCTAAAGAACTCACAGAGATTATGGCAAGTGGAGGTCAGTTGGGATTAGAAAAAAACATTCTTGCACCTTTTAGCGATGTTGTAGCAAAAATGGCATTTGCTTTTGATATTAATGCAAAACAAGCAGGTGAAACTATTGCAGGTATCATGCAAAAGTTAGATATTGGGATTGATAAAGTAAGAGAGCTAGGTGATACCATGAATTACCTAGGAAACAACACCGCCGCACTTCCTAAAGAGATTGCAGAGATATTGGGAAGAACAGGGGGTTTAGTAAAAACAATGAAACTCTCTGCAGAGGAAGGCATTGCATTATCCGCATCTTTTGCAAATATGAAAATCCCAGCAGAACAAAGTGCCACAGCAATTAATAAAATGCTGAGCGTATTAGGCGGGATTGAGGTTTTAACTCCAAAAGCACAAAATGCATTAGAAAGTTTAGGCTTTGATCAAGAAGAATTAAAAGAAGCAATATTAGATAATGGATTTCAGGCAATCAGAGAAGTCTTAGGTGCAATCGCCAATGCAGATGATGGAGATAAAATTGGATTACTTAAAAATATCTTTGGAGAAGAGGCAGGACCAAAAATTGCACAAATCACAAGCAACCTTGCAAAGTTTGATGAAATTTATAAAAAAACGATGGATAAAAAATCGCAAAAAGGAAGTATGGAAAATGAAGTGAGGACTCTAGCAAATACCACAGAAGGTGCAATGAAGAGAATGCAGAGCTCTTTAAACCGCTTAAGCGTTGCAATTGGTGATATTTTTTTACCCCTCGTTAATAAGCTTTTTAATACTTTAGAAAAAATCATTTCAAAGCTTACAGAGTTTGTAGAAAATCACAAAAGCTTAGTCAAAGTCATAGGATTAGCTATTGCTAGTATCGGAGGATTAAAAATTATATCTCTTGTGCTACCACTTTTTAAAGCTTTTGCATCTTGTGTTATATTACCCATCAAAATGCTCGGAACATTCTGCAATCAAGCAGAATTAGCAAGAATAGGCTCACTTGCATTAAAAATTCCATTAAACATAATGAAACAGGGCTTTCAATTATTAATTGCACCTATTAAGGCGACAGGCAATGGATTATTGTTTTTATCTAAAGGATTTAAACTCTTGCGTTATCCTATACAATTTACAGCAATAGGGTTATCCCGCTTAATGCCGAGTTTTATACAGACAAGAATAAGAAGTGTTTTATTATCAGCAAGCATATTTAAGCTTAGAATACAATTATTAAAAATTCCTAATGTTGCAAAAATAGCGGGGTTAAGTTTAAAGAAATTAGGGGTTATTGGCACATGGGTTGGCTTTGCATTTAAAGGAATGGCAAAAATGATAAAATCCGCCTTAGTTAGCACAGGCATCGGTGCTTTTTATATTATCTTAGGAGAAGTCTTTGCCTATGTCTATGAAAACTGGGATAGGGTTGTAGAATGGATAGGAATTGGAGTTGATAAAATGATGGGTTTTTTATCTCCATTTTTTAATTTTGTAAAAAAGACTTTTAATGCTATTACTTCACCTATTAGCACTATTTTAGAAAAACTAGGCGTTTTAAGAAAAGAATTAACCTTGCCTTTAGGAGAGATAAAAATCAATCAAACACAAAAGCAAGTATTTACACAACCTAGCCTTATTGAACAAGTAAAACAAAGGCAAATGGAGCTAAGAGAAAACCATCATACACAAAAACAAATCATAGATAATAAAACAATACAAATCTATACTAATGCAGGAGCACAAGAAGTGCAAAGAGCTATTAGAAGCAATAGCTACACTTATGCAGATTTAGAGGATTAAATGCTAAAGGGGAGAAAAAAGAACAGCCAGATAACAAAAACCATACTAACTCCCCAAACAATAGGAATTGAAACAATATAAAAACACCAAAAAAGAGCAGATAAGATACCACATGTTCCACCTAATAAAGCATTACCTATAAACTTTGAAACCTTAATAATATTGCGAATAAGTCCAAAAACATTTGTGATGACATAAATAAGTCCGGAAAATTTGGCAACAATATAAATAAGTCCAAAAACATTTGTGATGACATAAATAAGTCCGGAAAATTTGGCAACAATATAAATAAGTCCAAAAACTTTGGTGATGACATAAATAAGTCCAGAAACATTTGTGATGACATAAATAAATCCAAAAACTTTGGTGATGATATAAATACATATACCAAACAAAACTATTGCTGTGTTAAAGATATACAAAATCATAATAGCAATCACCGCTAAGGCTTTAGGAAATAAATCTGCTTTCCTCCATTTTTCTTTTTCTTCTTCATCGTCAATAAAGTTTTTAAAATTCCACCACCGCACAACGATTTCTTTTAGCCATTGTTCCATTGTAAGTTCTTTTTCTTTTACTTCTTCATTAAGTTGTGTTTTTTGTAATTCTTTGTATTTATTTATTCTATGGAATTTTTGATTATTGATTTTTATTGCTTTATTGTGATTACGCTTTAAAGCTCTAGCCATTGCCCTGCCTTTTATCTATCCTTATATGTGGAATATAGCACAAAGATAAAATAAAATCAAGAAATTTTGCTATAAAGAAACTGCATGGCAATATTAAAAATTTTTACTGGGGATAGTTTAAGAATAGGATGGAGGGAAAAAGATGGATTCCATAAATTACTGGAGATATTTTGGGGATAGGAATATAAAAACTTCGTAAAATAGGGAATTGTAAGGATATTATTTTAGCCACTTAGTAAATCTTTTTATAGTAAAATCTAAAGCTCCTGCACCTATACCTGCACTGCGTTTTAGCTACTTAGTAAATCTTTTTATGGTAAAATTTTTTTTATTTTTGACTTTAAAATATTATTAGTTTTAGCTACTTAGTAAATCTTTTTATGGTAAAATACCAAATTCCAAAGTCTTTTTATAATCCGGGTTTTAGCTACTTAGTAAATCTTTTTATGGTAAAATCCCACTGCCTTGCAAATTTTCTTAGGGTTGTTTTAGCTACTTAGTAAATCTTTTTATGGTAAAATTAGTTCCGACTTAACTTTACTCTTATCTTTGTTTTAGCTACTTAGTAAATCTTTTTATGGTAAAATTTCACTCTGTTTTGTGAATAAGGAAATTTTGTTTTAGCTACTTAGTAAATCTTTTTATGGTAAAATAGAAGAATGTTATTAATTGCGTTATCAATTGTTTTAGCTACTTAGTAAATCTTTTTATGGTAAAATTATAAAGATGAAATAGCGTATATTAGGGGCTTACAGGTTTTGTAAGTCCTCAAAATACCTAAACAATGTGTGCTAAAATAAGGAGTTTTATGGTTCTCCGCGGGGTAACTGCCTAGCATCCCCTCAAAACCATGTTTATCAAAGTACTGATAACTGCACTGGTGCTTGAACCTCTTCTGTCGCACTTTTATATCCGACAAAAATTCTCATTCTATCAAATTGCTTTTCTGTTAAGATTAATGCTCTTACATGCCCTTTTTGCGGAACAAAGCTTTCAATCTTATTCATACAGCTATTTGCACTTGCTATACCTTTGCATATTCTGCAATACACAGAAAATTGCATCATAAAAAATCCTTCTTTTAACAATCTTTGACGAAACTTTGCACTTGCCTTTCTCTCTAATTTTGTGCCTGTTGGCATATCAAACATCACTAAAACTCTCATAAAATTCTCTTCCATCACTTCCCCTATCAAAAACAGGTAAAGATAATTCTTTCTTTCCCTTACAAATCACATCTACCAAACTCCACACGCTCCTTGGTATCGCTCTATAAAGTGGATAAAACTTTCCATCAAGTAAAACGCGTGTGTGTAATATATCTACTAATGTAGCCTTAATTGTACCATCTAACATCTCTTTATCAAGCTTTAAGCCTTTTACCCTAGAATCTACAAAGATTCTATAAGGTTCTATCAAGTCATCTGCAAGATTAAAAGCATTAAACTGATTATGATGAAAAATTCCTAAAGTAGGCAGCAATCCTGAAATAACAATATTTCTTGCTATACTCCCACGCACAATTGCATACCCATAATTTAATGCAGCATTCTCTATACAATCCATTTCCCTAACAAACCCCTTACCAAATAAAGCTGGAAAATACATTCTAGAAGCCTTTGCTTCGTTATTAGTCCCATCGCATAATCTCACACTTTTTTGCAATACTTCCAATTTTGTTGCAACTTTTTCTTGTTGCAACATTTTTAAAAGATTTACTTGATTCTGGATTTTTGCTTTGATAATTTGTTGCCACAAGATTGCTTTTTTTTGCTTAGTAAGATGAATTTGTTTCTCTATAATTTGTGCATTTTTATAATGAGGTAAAAAAGGGGTAAGAATCCCGCTGGGAAGATGACTAGCATCACATACAAACACCAAAATTTTATTTTGTGCAAAAGCATTTAATAGACTAGAATTTAGCACAATTTGTGGTGTATCAATCACAATATTTGCAATATCTTTAAGAGGAATACTTATGCACTGCTCTTTTTGTATATACAAGGAATTGTTTTTATGAAAAAGTTTTGATTGTTTTTATGAAAAAGTTTTGCAGGCGTACTTAAAAAAAGTGTGCGATAAGATTCTTCAAACACCCCTACTCCTTTAAATCTTTATTCTTTCTTTTATTGCTAAAATCTAGACGCTTAGCAAATCTAGATTCTCGCACTTCTCCTAATACGCCAACTTCCATTTTTTTCAATTCTTTTAAAGTTTTAATACCAACTCCCTGAATCGAATTTTTATCTCCGAAAAACTCTTTTTCCCCTTGACTTTGCTTTTTTTCTCCACTATGATGTGCAAATTCCATACTTCCATTTGCACAATTTAAACTCTTAAAAATTGCTAGAGTAGGCTCAGACATATTTTGTTTTTGAATACGCACACAATCATTTTTAAAAAGAGAAAAGCAAAATTCATAATCCTCATTCATCTCTATCCAACTATAAGCAGATTTATTTGGCAACTTCCCTATGGCTACATCATAGGTATAAATTGGCACGGCATAATATTCCTCTCTCCCTTTTTTATTTTTTTTCCTAAAAATATCTACTCTTATCATATTGGCATTTTTCACTATACCACCATTTATTTCTCTTATCTTACCTAGTGCAAGATCTCTTTCTAGATCTTCTTCTGTATATTTTGCTTTTTCATTTCTCATTTTTATATAGTTTGCTTTTTTTTCGATCGTTTCTTCATGTAATGCACCGGTAACTTTTTTAGAAACACTATGAGACACAAAAATTTTTTCCATACTCGCTTCAACCTTTTTTATAAAATTTGATGTTGGTGGAAAAAATGCAATTTTCTTTTTATATTCCTCTTGACTTAGTTCTCTAGCTTTATCATAAGAAGCACTTTTATATCTTTCTTCTTTTTCTCTTAAAAATTCACTATATCTTTGTATAGTTCTTTGATTGATGCAAGCAATAATAATAGCATCTTGTGCATGATGGAGATGATGCTCTCTATTCTTTTTACCTAACCCCCAATAATAACGCATCGCAGAAGTTAGAGACCCTGAAACAATTCTTAAATGTTCCACCTTATTTTCCAAAGGTAAAAATTTAAAATACTGCTTCATATAAAGACTGACTACTCGATTGATATATCCTGTATCCACTAAATTTCTTGAAAGAAAATTCAAAAGTTCTTCACTATTTCTGTCTTTAAAACTCATACGCATCAAGCGCTTCTTTTTTGCTTCATCAAAACAACTATTAGCAACATTTGTCTTAAAAGTCTCCCATTTTTTTGCATCTTCTCCAAAATACTCATAGGGAATACGCTTTCCTTTATTTTGATTCTCCTCTTTAAAACACAAAACCTTATTACTTTGTGAATTATCCAAACTACGACTTCTTGGAATAATATGATCAACCTCAATTTTATAAGTATCTGTTAAATCTTGCGAAGTAATTTTTTTACCACTATAGATACATATTTCTTTTTGCAAATACCAAAGCTTACATTTAAGAATATTTTTTGGTGTTTTTTCAAGTCCTATCTCTTCGCAAATTTTCTCTGCTTCTTTGTTGTCTCTCTCATTATTTTTTTGCCATTTTTCATCTTTACTTCTCTCTTCTTTGCTTTTACCCACTTCTCTTGTAAGCTCAATATTAAAATAATGCACGCTACCATACTTTTTTAAAATTGCATTTACTACTTTTATAAACTCTGATAATGCACGCAACACAACAGGATTTTTGATATTAAAATAATCATCTTCTTTTGCTGCTTGGTCTAGGGAAGGTAAGGTATCTTGTTGGTTTTTCTGAGAATCTTTTTTAGGAATTTTCTTTTCATCTTGCAAAATCTTTACTGCCTCATCATATCTTTTTCCCTTCTCCATTTCCGGCAAGAGAAGTTCCAAGGCTTCTAAGCTAAGATTGATTGTTTTAGAAAATTTTAGAGATTTTTCTTTGATGCTTTCTATTTGCTCTCTTGATAATTTTATCTCTTTTGCAAGTTTATCTTCTATAATCCCCCAATCTTTATTTACCCCCATAATCTGTGCAATCCTATCTTGCAATTTCTCATCTATTTTTGGATTAATTTTTGATAACTTGTAAGTACACTCCAATTCTATAAATTTTTTATTTTCTGGATTTATACTACTATAATCAATCTCTCTAAACTGAAAAGTTTCTGGCAATTCTAAAATCTTTCTAAGTTTTTTATAACTCACACTATTTGTTTTCTTAGCCTCTTCTAAAATCTCCTTGATAGCGTCTTTATTATCCCACACAAGGCCTGTTTGATTGCTAATATATGCTAAAGTATTAATGATTTTTGTTAAGGCAATAAATTTTTCTGCACTTGGAGCACATTTACAAGCTCGAATCTTATCTTTGAAAAATTCGCATTTTCCAACTTTTCCCTCAAAACTCTTTAAAGGTCTTTGATAAAAAATCATTCCCCCTCTTTCCTGTCTACTCCCCTCTTTTGCTCCTAATATTTTTTGCATAAAAACATCATTGATTTTTTCATTCCCCAATTCCTTTTGCTTTTCAAGAATTAATCTTAGCTCTCTTTCTAGCTCACTTCTACCAATACTATGGTGATATGTCGCTTTTAACTCTGTTTTATCATGATCTTTTTCTGCACGATTTCTGACATTTTTACCTTGTAAAAAATATTCTTTATATAACATCTCACAAACACTACGATAATTGCTTGATTTTTCTTGATTCTTTGCAATGGCCTTTTTGATCTTTCCATCTTCATTTTTCATCCCATAAGTAATATCATCATATCCCCTATGCTTTGCAATATGCAAAATCACTCTAACAAGATCAATATCTTCTAATCTCTTATCTAAGGCTATTGTTCGCAATTCCCAAGGGGAGCAAAAAGATTTTGATGTAGAAAAAATCTTAGGCAAATGATTTGTATCTGAATAAAAATCTTGCAGAGGAATATTAAAAGTCTCTGAAAGATATCTTTTGATATTTTGCATTCTTGCGCTTCTTCGTGCATTTCTTCTTCTTGCGCTTCTTGCACAACGCCTAGGAAGTGCTAAAGAAGATTTATCTTTTGGATTCTCCGCTTTTGTAAAAATACGCACTCCACTATCAACAATCTGGAAATCTTCATCAAAATTATTACCCTTTGTCTTTGAATCATCGCTTTCCACCAATGCCCAACCAATGCTAGCAATCCCAATATCTACACCTAAAGTTCTTATAATAGCCATTTAATACTCCAAAAATTTTATAACCATAATAACAAAATTACTTTTTTATCATGTATTTTTATAAAATAAGACAAAATAATAAAGGAAAGATATGCAAATTTGTATCAGTGGAATTCATACAGATACTGGAAAAACCCATACAAGCGCTATGCTATGCTCTATTTTAAAATATAAATACTTCAAGGTTATTCAGGCAGGACTACCAAAAGATAGTGACAAAATAAAAACTTTTGATTCTGATATACAAACCTATCCAGAAGGATTTTTCCTCAAAACTCCCGCATCTCCACATATAGCAAAAAAACTAGAGCAAGCGGTTTATAAAGGATTATCCATACAAATCCCTCTAGAATCCAATCTTATCATCGAAACTGCTGGGGGACTTTTTAGCCCTCTTGATGAAACAAGCTTTATGATAGATTTTATCTTAAAAAATAAATTGCCAACTTTTTTAGTAGGAAAATATTATCTTGGTGCAATTAATCATATTTTCTTAAGCTTAGAAGCCTTAAAAAGTCGCAATATAAAAATCCTAGGTCTTATTATTAATGGAGAAAAAAATCCAGAAATTGATGATCTTATCTATCAGCATACAAAAATTAAGCCCATACATTTACCATTTTTCAATCAAAAAAACTTCTTGTCAATCAAAGAAGATTTTAAAACAGAATTAGAAACTATTCTAAATCTTAATGCCTTATAATCGCCATTCCCATACATGCAAAAAAATTGCAAAAAATATTTTACTATTGACTACAAACTAAAAACTAGGCTTTTGTGCTATAATTACATTTATCGGAGTATAGCGCAGCCTGATTAGCGCGCACCCTTGGGGTGGGTGAGGTCGTGGGTTTGAATCCCGCTACTCCGACCATGTTTTTTACTCCAAAATTACAAAAAAGCTATAAAATCAAATATAAAAAATTTGCAATAGTATTACTATAGATGTAATTACAAACATCATAATAAAAATAAAAAAAGATAATACAATTAATTTATAACACTTCTAATTGCCTTCTAATTTTAGAATACAAAAAATCAGAATTCTTTTAATTGAGATTGCAAAGAGGGGCTATCACCCCTCTAAATCTTTTACAAAAACTATTGTATAGCACATCTTCCAGAAACACACTGATTGATTACATTAATTCTAGGAAATGCGGCACTACCTCTACTTCCTTCTCCCTCACCTGTACAATTGCTCACAGAAATAAAACGATCATAAGAGCTTTGTTGAGCTTCACTTACTCTAAAGGCAAAAACTGCATGAATAGTTCTCCTATCATTAAGCCATTGAACAAATTGATCCGGAGTAGTAAAAGGAATTAGTTGGGCCCTAAAATTTCTTAAGGTGGCTGTAGGAGTGTTTGTAGGTATAATGATTAACCCTTGTTGTGTTCTAATCATAGGCTGGGAGTGTCCTACTATATTAGCCCCTGTCCTTGTATAAGTCATACTAATAGTCCATAAAGAACCTGGAGGGGAATCCATAATAGTCCTATATAAATTTTGCATATCTTCTTGGGTTCTAACCACTTCTGTTACAGACCAATCATTTTGAGGAGAAAAAGCTTGATTTGTTGCATACAAAACTCTTCTTCTTCTCACCCATCGATCTTCACCAGGTGTTATTGGATAATCTCTATAATTCATAACTCCATCCAATCTTGCAGCCAAATCAGGAAATCTTTGAGAAAAGGTTAAAAATGGATCTGTATGTTGTGTTACATCAAAGAAATGCCCAGTAGTTGGAGGATTTCCATAACCATACCTCATAAGTTCAGCTAACATCTCATGAGTATGTAATAAACATGTTCCACAAAGACCTACAGCAGGGGTTGTTCCACTTATTGCTGTTGTTGCTATAGTATAAAGTCTATTAGTCCATGCATCTGTAAGCTCAAAGGTTGGAGGTAATTGCCTCTTGGTTCGTGAATGCTGATCTATCTTAGCAATACCAGGTGCTGGACAGTAAGTAAGGTTATCCCCCATATTTCCATATGCATATCTAAGCCATTTATCTATATCTTCAGACATGCTAAACTCAGATGTAGGAGAGTTAGTGGTATCGGTTTGTAAAAAACTAGGTGTAGCAGTATAAGGCACCCCCCAATTTGAACCATATCTAGTAACACGCAATAAATTTCCATTTTTATCTTTAATTTCACCAGTACCACCAACAAAAGCAAACAGATCCCAATGCGTATAATCTAAATCACTAAAATCATCGCAAAGCACCCAAGATGACCAATTCCATTGCTGGTCTTTGAGCTGTGAAGTTGCTAAACATTTTTGTCTACCATTGCTAGGAAGATAAGAAAATATTCTTCCATCCTGAGTATTGTAATAAAGCAAAGGAGATTTGCTTACAGATTCTTCTATGTAATAGGACTCAGAATCCAAAGACCAAGATAAAAATGTTTTAACAGCGATAGTTGCAGGTTTAGCTATAGTTTTCTTCCACTGGTCCATTCTAGCATTTAGCGTATGATTAGCATAAATATTGCCTTCTGAAATAACAGTATAAAATTTATTGTTATGTTGCAATCTATACTTACCATCATAAGTATAAAAAGCATTATCTTTAACTATCCATCTTTGATTAGGGTCATTGATTGCGCAGGGCCTTAAGATAGTATAATCCCAAGATTGACTCTGTTCTCCTTCATATCCTGTGACGCTATCTGGAGCAGTCAAGCAAAGCCATGTAGAATTAACCTTAAAGGCTACTCTTTGAAAAATATCATAACGCGAAGGACTAGCCCCCTTAGTGCCACACGAAGAAATATCAAGTTGCAAATAACCATCCTTAGAATCAAACATAGGGGTGAAACAATAATACCTGTCACCTATATCCACATTCAATGTTCTATCAACAGGCTCATCAGCTAATTTTTGCACTACAGTATCTGGAGTATTTGCATTGGTGAAACTCATCAAACTTATCAATATAGATATTATAAATAATATTTTATATCCTATCTTTGTGAAAAAAGATAAATGATTCATTTTTTTAAACCTCTCAATTTATTTTATATACCCATATGGGTATGCCATAATGTAATATGTTATTAGGAGCAAATCTATTAACATGTATATAGAAATTTTTATTATATTTAATTTCATTAAAACTAGACAATATCAACATAATTAAAGTTATACCAAAAATCCAACCATTATAGCAGTTTGTAATAGTATTTTATAAATCTCTACTACTTACAAATCTATCATTCTTTATCTCTTGTTTTGTTTATTGTATTGCACATCGACCTGGCATACACTGATTAATTGCATTAATTCGAGGATATCTACCACTTCCTCTACTATTCTCACCACCACCTTCACAGTTATTTACTGAAATAAAACTCTCATAAGTATCTTGTTGATGAAATTCACTAACCATAAATGCAAAAGTAGCAAAAATCTGCCTTCCACCCCGATCAGTTATTCTATTGATAAATTCATCAGAATTTGTAATTGGTGCAAGCTCTTGTCTATAGTGCTCCATACTCCATGAAGGTGTATTTGTGGGTAGTAAAATTAATCCTTCTTGAGTTCTAATAATTGGCTGACTATGCCCAATAGTTCGAGGTTGTGGCTGAATCGGCCTTATAAAAGACATACTAATTGTCCATATCGACCCCAAAGGAGAATGCATGATTCTAGCATATAGATCACGCATTTCTTCTGTGTTTCTTGCTATAGGTGATGGTATCCAAATGTTTTGTGGAGCAAGTGCTTGATTAGTGGCATAAATCACCCTTCTTCTACGATCCCACATGTCCCCATCATCTTCAAGTGGAACATTTCTATAATTCATAATTCCCTCTAGCCTTTCTGATAAATCAGGAAATCTTTCTCTAAAGTTAATAAAAGGATTTGTATGAGGGATTACATCAAAAAAATGCCCTCCAGTAGTTGGAGGATTTCCATAACCATGTCTCATAAGTTCAGCCAACATCTCGTGGGTATGCAATAAACATGTTCCACAAATACCTACAGCAGGGGTTGTTCCACTTATTGCTGTTGTTGCTATAGCATAAAGTCTTTGTGTCCACTCTTCTGTAAGACTAAAAGTGGGTGGAAGTTGTCTTTTTTTTCTATGAGTTTCAACTTTGCCAGGAGCAGGACAATATGTAAGATTATTTCCCATATTTCCATAAGCATATCTAAGCCATTTTCCTATATCTTTAGACAGTGTAAAATCAGAAGTAGGAGAATGCGTCGTGTCAGTTTCTACATAATCAAGAGCAGCAGTATAAGCTACCCCCCAATGAGTTCCATATCTTGTTAGTCGTAATAAATTTCCATTAACATCACTAACAATCCCATTATTATCAACAAACGCTCTTAATTTCCAATGAGTATTTTCTGGACTTTGTGTCAAGTCATTACAATATACCCAAGATACCCAATTCCAACTTTGCGAATCCGTTTGAGAACTCGATAAACACATTAAGTTACCACTATTGGCAATATAAGAAAAAATTCTCCCATCATCAGTATTATAATAAAGCCACGGCGCATATTCAACCTTGCTACTACCACCATTACCAATTGCATAATTTTCTACTTTATCACCTTCTTTTAATGACCAAATGAGATGTGTTTTTATAGCCAATGTTACTGGTTTGGCAACTGTTTGTAGCCAAGTGTTCATTCTAAAATTTAATGTTTGATTCGTATAGGAATTATCTTTAGAAATCACAATATATGTACGATAATCTTGTAACCTATATTTTCCATCATAAGTATAGAATGCTCGATTTTTAATAATAAATTTTTGATTAGGATCATTAATAACACAAGGTCTTAAAACCACATAATCCCAAGATTGACTCTGTTCTCCTTCATATCCTGTGACGCTATCTGGAGCAGTCAAGCAAAGCCATGTGGATTTAACTTTAAAAGCAATTCTTTCAAAAACATCATATCTTGCTATATTTGCTGCCCTTGTTCCACAAGTTGTTTCACTAAGAAAAACATAACCTTCATTATTGTCAAATGTTGGTGTATAGCAATAGTACTTTTCCCCAACATCAACTACCAACGATCTATCATGGGGTTCATCTGCTAATTTTTGAGTAATAGAATCTGTTGCATAAAGTAAACTAGAAATCATCAATAAGATCAAATAGAAAATTTTATTCATTTTTTATCTCTTTATTTGGTATATCAACAAGTGTATACAACAATTTTAAAAAATATCTATGTGCTTTTAAAAAAAATTACAAAAATTTTTAAATGTTACTTTTTGTATTGTTAAACTATACAAAACCACAATATCGAACCTAAAAGATTTGATAAATCACATCATATTTTTTAGATTCCATGATTTTTTAGAATTTTATTTAATACTCTGATTAACAGAATTATTTGATACTATGGAGAATTTAAATATTTTTAAAAATTTAACCTAAACAAATCTAAACTTCTTTCTTTTTTACTTTTTTCTCTACTTCTTTATCTTTCTTCTCTTGACTTTGAGTTAGAAATATATTTACTCTCATCAAAACTAAAGTAATACTCAAATCCTGCTTGATAGTTTGTTATAATGGAATAAAAAGCTTCTTATTAATCAAAGAGGATTTTAAAACAAAATTAGAATCTAGTCTAAATCTTAACGCCCTATAATCATCATTCCCATACTTGTCATACAAAAAAAATTACCAAAAGTATTTTGATATTGATTAAAAATAAAAACTAAGCTTTTATGCTATAATCGCGACTATCGGAGTATGGTATATCCTAATTAGTGCGTAGCCTTGGAGTGGATAAGGTCGTGAGCCTAAATCTTACCGCCCTAATCATTACAATCCAAAAAGAGTAGTTTTTATGTATTACACCAACTTTTTATCACCACTTGGAAGTCTTACAATTACTGCAGATTCTAATAGTATTATTACACTAGATTTTACAGATGATCTGGATTTAAACACAAACTTCCCACACCTTCAAAATCAAGAAAATACAATTTTAACAAAGACAAAAAAGTGGCTGGAAACTTATTTTAATGCAAAAGAGCCAAATTTTAGTGTTACTATGCGTTTTATTGGTAGTGATTTTCAAAAAGAAGTATGGGATATCTTATGCAAAATCCCTTTTGGGAAGACAATAAGCTATGGAGAAATTGCACAAATTATTGCCAAAAGACGCAATATAAAACGCATGTCAGCTCAAGCGGTAGGCAAGGCTGTAGGAAGCAATAAAATCGCGATTATAGTGCCCTGCCACAGAGTAATTGGTACTAATGGGAGTTTGGTCGGATACGCAAGCGGTTTGGATAAAAAACTACAACTCTTAAAACTTGAAGGAGCTTTAAAATAACCTCATGCCCCCCTAAAAATATAAAAAATATATTTTTTTCTAGAGATAAAAAACTACAAAAGTTATTCAGAATTATTCTAATGTAAAAAACTTTGTTTTTTGTTAGATTAGTCATAAGTCATGAGAAAAATATCTCAACTTGCACTAAAGACTATAAGATTTTCTAAAAAAATCATAAAATTCAAACAAAAGAAACTTTATATATTTTGCAAAACCTAGAATTTAACACAACTTAAAAATAAGATTCCTTAAGGATTGCTCCAAAAAAGATATCTTTTAAAATAATTCAAAAATAAAGCTTAAATTAATATACATTTTTAAAAAACTTTATATATCTTCTATAACCCTCCTCAAAGGAAAAATATACACCTGCAATACAGGATATTACTGCCTCTACTACACTGCTTTTACTATCCTTTAACCTTATTTATAAAAGATTGTTTTACAATTTTTTATAATTCATATATAGCTTATAAGAATCTCCACACTCATCACATTAAAATTTTTCTGTTTTTCTCTTTATTGGGTATATCTATAAAACTCACTTTATTTTTCAGCACCTATGAATTTTCCATTCAACAAAATTACTGCAATACCTGTAGTAAAATTACCAAAGGGATTGCAAATTATAGAATCCTCATTATTTGCTATTAAAAAATTAAATATATAAGCAAACTCAAAGATTAAATTCATATAAAGTTAATATTAAAATATTTTTAAATATTTTCCTCAAAAAACTTTCTTAATCTTTGATAGATTTCTTCATTTCTTGTTTCAATATCTTCCTTTAACCAATCATTTTTTGTGGTTCGAGATAACTCCTGTGCCTCTAAAAATTTTGATTCTTTATATTTTTCTTTCTTGTCGTCAAAATAATTGTTACCTGCTTTAATATTTAATCTTTTTTCAAGCCACATTTTATTACCAATAGATTCAATATAAGACTCTGCTTCTTCTTTATCCCAACCTGTATAACTTGGTCTCCATTGTGTGGTTTTTGGAAAAATATGTTCAATTTCAGCTTTAATATTAACTGCTTGATTTGGATATTTTACATAAAGATTAAGAGTTAGTAGTGCTGGAATATGTCTTTTTGTTTTAAAAAATTGTTTTTTAAACAATATCTCATTTTCTAAAATTTGCTTTGTATCTGTCTGAAAATCTAACTCTCCTTTAGAATACAATGAGGTATACGCATTAAAAACAATTGGTTTTACTTCTGCAATAGTTGGCTTATTGATTAGTTTTACTAAAAAATTAGTTATAATTCCAAGCCCAGCTAAAGAACATATTAAAATTTCTGCTTTTCGTACTGTTTTTATTTATGCTTATGTTAGAACATCACTATTTCTTCCTTTTCAATATAAATCAGCCACTAAAGGCAGCGTATTTGCATTATAATCTTCTTTAACTTTGCTTTTTTATCCAAAAATCAATGATTGTATTACATACAATTACCAACAATAACTTTTCATTAAAGGAATGGGCAATAGTGGAATTGAATCTTATCATGGTATTTTTAGCACCAAAACTTTTTGCAAAAAGAAAGGAGTCTTTAAGTGTCTTTCTTCCTTTGATACTCTCATTAAGATATCCTCTATATAATAAAAAATATTTAGACTAGAAAGATTAAAATTCTTTTATTACTTAATCAAAACAAATTATCAAGACAAGTCTCCCCTACCCTTCTATAAATTTTTTTGAGAAAAAGCATTGCTTTACACAAATAAAATAAACTTTTGATTGGCTTTTTAAATTTTAACGACTCCCACTCTTTGTTTGGAGCAAAAAATATTCTCTGTAATATCAAACAAGACATTACATAGTCTTTGCAACTTATTTGACTTCTATGATTCTTATTCACCTTGAATTCTTCATCAATAATTATATTGATTTATTTTTAGAAAAGTATTATAATTTCAACATTTTTTAAGTTTTATTTAAGGATTTCTTTTGGATAAAGTCAAATGCCTCTAAAGTTATCTAAAAGAAATACCCGTAGCTGAAAAGCTAATTTAAGACTTTATTTTTTATAAAACTATCAAGGGATTCAAATGTCTTTATTTCAAAAACTTCGAGCAAGATTAAAACGCTATCAACTTCTTGTTGATACTTACAGATTTTTTAGATATACAGCCGTGGTTATTCTTCATCGTGTATGGTGGAATATTGTTTTTAAATTTCATAAATCAAGATTAGATAAGGAAGTTTTACCCTGTATCATTTCTCTCACATCATTTCCAGCAAGAATCAAATATGTCCATTACACGCTTCAATCATTAATTAGACAAGATAAACTTCCTCAAAAAATTATATTATGGTTAGCAACAGAACAATTTCCTGATAAAAAACTTCCTACAACTTTAATAAAAATAGTAGAAAACAAAAAAGTAAGAGGGGGGGGGGCTATAGAGATTAGATGGTGTAAAGATCTTAAATCATACAAAAAACTCCTTCCAACCTTGCAGCTCAATCTTAATCTACCTATCATAACTGTAGATGATGATATTTATTATCCCAAATATTGGCTAACCTCTCTTTGGGAATCTTATTGCAAATTTCCAATGTGTATTAACACGCATTTAGCAGCCAAAGTTGAGCTTCATACTCCTGTAAATAAATGGGTTTCTACAGAAAGCAAAGTACCTTCTCTTAACCACCTAGCTGTAGGGGCAGCAGGTGTAATGTATCCCCCAAACTGTCTTCATGAAGACATTCTTGATTATGAAAAAATAACAAAATTAGCTCCACTGGCTGATGATTTATACTTCTGGTGTATGGCTATTTTAAAAAACACTCAAACAGTGGTGGTAAACAATAGCATAAAATATCCCAAAAAAAGTATTTCTCATTTTGAAAGTCCAAATCTTGGAGATAAAAATGGTATCGGGGGTCAAAATCAAGTTCAACTTGAAAAAATATTAGAGCATTACCCTCAAGTTTCAAAAATAATATCAAAAAAATAAACAAAATATATTTATTTCATAAAGTTTTCAATACCTCGGTCACTCATGCCAATTTTAGGCATATCTTGTAATTAAACCATGAAACTGATATAATGAGAAAAAAGTTAAACAGATTGAGGAAACATGAAGGTATTAATTCTTGCTGGCGGACTTGGAACAAGGTTGTCTGAAGAAACTACCCTAAAACCAAAGCCTATGGTGGAAATAGGGGGAGGGAAGCCTATTTTATGGCATATTATGAAAATCTACAGCCATTATGGCTTTAATGATTTTATTATATTAACAGGGTATAAAGGTCATGTAATCAAAGAATATTTTTTGAACTATTATGCAAGATATTCTGATATTACGATTGATATGTCTAATAATGATGTCCATATGCATAAAATGAGGATTGAACCCTGGAAGGTTACAATGTTATATACAGGACAAGATACAATGACCGGTAGTAGAATCTACCATGCAAAAGACTTTGTAAATAATGAAACTTTTATGCTTACCTATGGCGATGGGCTTTGTGATGTTGATATCAATAAATTATTAGATTTTCATAAAAAACACAAAAAAGCAATAACAATGACTTCAATTTTGCCAAATGGCAGATTTGGTGTCTTAGATATTAATAATACAACTAATCAAATCAATAGTTTTGTAGAAAAACCCAAAGGGGACGCAAATATCAATGACTCTGGTTATATCAATGGAGGATTTTTTGTGTGCGAACCTAAAGTTTTTGATTATATTTATCAAGCTCAACAAAAAAAACTATCCATACAAGAAGATCCACTTAGTGTTGTTTTTGAAGAAGACCCTCTTAGAGATCTAGCTAAAGATGGGGAGCTATATGCTTATAAACATCATGGTTTTTGGAAATGTATGGATACTTTAAAAGACAAAAATGACCTTCAGTATTTATGGCAACACAACTGCGCTCCGTGGAAAAAATGGCAATAAGGAGAAACAATGAATCATATTGTAAATGAAGATTTAAACTATATCTTTGAAAGCTTAAACTCTACACAAAAGAAAAAACTTCAAGATTCCACCATACTTGTTACAGGATGTGGCGGTTTTTTGGGTTTCTATCTTATGCACTTCTTTGTGCAATATGCAAAAACTTTGAATCTAAAAAAAATTATTGGTCTTGATAATTTTATGTTTGGTAAACCAAAGTGGCTAGATCTTCTGATGCAAGATTCTGGCAATATCCTAGAAATCAATGAATTTAATATCATTAAAGATGATATTGCAACAATTCCAAATGCTGCTGATGCAAATTTAATTATTCATGCAGCAAGTATTGCTTCTCCTAGTTTTTATAGGGCATATCCAATTGAGACACTAGATGCAAATGTCTGGGGACTAAGAAACCTACTAGAGTTTTACAAAAATAGAGCATTAAAAGGTTTTTTATTTTTTTCGAGTTCTGAAATCTATGGAGATCCTTCATTAGAAAATATACCAACTTCGGAAGAATATCGCGGCAATGTAGCTTGTATTGGCCCAAGAGCATGCTATGATGAATCAAAAAGATTTGGGGAAACAATTTGTTACTTATTCCACCAAAAATACCAAATGCCAATTACAATAGCAAGACCTTTTAATAACTATGGACCTGGTATCGGTGTTAATGACAAAAGGGTTGTTGCTGACTTTGCACAAGCAGTAATTCAAAATATAGATATTAAAATACTAAGTCAAGGAACTCCTACTAGAACTTTTTGCTATATATCAGATGCAATCTCTGGCTATCTAAAAGTTTTATTACACGATCGTTTTGACTATTTCAATATTGGAATAGATAAGCCAGAAATTTCAATCACAGAACTCTCAAATATATATGTGCAACAAGGAAAAGAGATTTTTGGCTATACAGGAAAAGCTATTTATGATCAATCCAAAGAAAAAGATTATCTAACACATAATCCTCAAAGAAGATGCCCAAATATACAAAAAGCAAAGAAAGAGGTGGATTATAATCCCACGATACTTGTATATGAGGGAGTTGGAAGGTATCTTAGATTCTTAAAGGAACAATATAATGAAGTCCGTTAAAATCACAGTTATTGGATTAGGGTTTGTTGGACTTACCACAGCAGTTGGTTTTGCTAAAAAAGGTTTTACAACCTTTGGTTATGAGATAGATCAATCAAAAGCTAAATTACTACAAAAAGGTCAAATACCTTTCTTTGAAGATGGTTTACAAGAAGGTTTGCAAGATGTAATTGAGAAAAAGTTTTTCATTACAAATAGTCTTGAAGATGCTCTGCGTGATAGCGATGTAGTTTTTTATTGTATTGGAACTCCTATGAATAAAGAAGGTTTTGCAGACCTTAGCTTTTTAATCGCATCTTTAAAAGAAACTGCTTCACTCATAAAAATCTGCAAACCAAAACCTACACTTATAATCAAATCAACCATTCCTCCATCAACTTCACAAGAGGTTTTTATTCCTCTTTTAAAAACACTTGGTTTAAAAGTAAATATGGGAGATAATTCTGATTGTTTCTTAGCCAATAACCCAGAATTTTTAAGAGAAGGATTTGCATATCAAGATTTTTTAAATCCTGATCGAATTGTTGTTGGCTCATCACAAGAACTTGAAATTATTAAAAAGATTTATGCTCCATTTAATGCACCAATTATTTTTACAAATCTCAACTCTGCGGAATTTATTAAATACTTAAGCAATACCACCTTAGCAATGCAAATTAGTTTTGCCAATGAAATGAGTATGATTGCAGAAAAAATAGGAAATATAGATATACAACTCTCCTTTCAAGTATTACATCAAGATAAAAGATTCCACGGGAGTCCTGCCAATATCACAAGCTATATTTATCCAGGGCTTGGTTTTGGGGGATATTGCCTACCAAAGGACACATTAGCTCTTCACAAAAAATCACAAGAAAAAGGTTTTGATACAAAAATTTTAAAAGGAATTATAGAAACTAATGAGCGAATTTTGACTTTCTATCTTGAAAAAATTTCACAAGAAGTTTCAAAAGATACGAAGATTGGGATCTTGGGACTGAGTTTTAAGCCAGGAAGTGATGATGTTAGAGACAGCAAGTCAAAATCTCTTATTGATGGACTACTAGAAAGAGGATTTAAAAATATAATTGCTTATGATCCTATTGCAAATGATGTCTTTAAACAAATATATGCATTACCCATTTGCTACACAAAAACTTCTAAAGAGCTTGTTGATGCATGCGATGTTTGTATTATCGCTACAGCATGGGAAGAATTTACGCAATGCAATTTTACAGATAAAAAAGTCTATAACCTTAGATTTCTCAAACTCTGAAAAGTTGTAAAGTGAAAAATATTTTAAAAAATACAAAAAACAAGACTTATAAAAATGCAATAGAAATTTTTAAAATGGATATTAATGACTAGAGGATTAAAATGAAACTTCTTGTTACTGGTGCCACAGGCTTTGTAGGAACAAATTTAATATTAAAACTGCATGAAAAATATGAAATTGTAGCTCTTGTTCGCAAAAATAGCAATATTGAAATGATTAAGCCTTGTTGCACGATTTACCACTATGATGAAAACCTTGAAAATCTTATAGAATTTTTTAGATCACAAAATTTTGATGGCATTATCCATTTGGCAACAAATTACCAAAGCGTGCATTATCCACAAAACCTTCCAGAAATTTTACAAGCCAATATAACTTTTGGAACTTATCTTTTAGAGGCTTGCAAACACCAACCACCAAAATTTTTTATCAATACACTTACATTCTCTCAATTCTCAAATTCTCAAACATACACCCCATCAAGCCTATATGATGCGACGAAACAGGCTTTTTTTGACATTATCTGTTTTTATCAAGAACAAATTCCAACAAAATTTTGTAATCTTCTTTTATATAACACCTATGGTCCAAATGATCCAAGACCAAAGATTTTTAACTTATGGCAAAAATATGCTAATTCTCAAGAGGTTTTAGAAATGAGTGAGGGGATTCAAGAAATTGATATCAGCCATATTGATGATGTAATTAGAGGATTTGATTTATTAATCCAACTTAACCTTAAAACCAAGCAACCCAAAAATATTATCTACACTCTACAAAATCAACGCTATAGCCTAAGAGATCTTGCTAATCTTTACATGCAAGCTACAAACACAAAAATCAATATCAAATGGGGAGCAAAACCCTATAGAATTTGTGAAACATTAATTCCAATATCAGAGCCAAGTCTTCCAAAACTACCTGGTTGGAATCCAAAAATAAAATTACAAGAAGGGATAAAAGAGATTTATGGAAAATAAAATTATTGTTTTAGGTGCTGGAATAGCTGGAATATCAGCAGGCTATCATATAAATCCAAAGTTTAAAGTCACAATTTATGAAAAAAATCAGGACTGGGGCGGAATGTGTGGAGGATTCAATCTCACTAGCCCAGTTGGTAATTTTTGGTTTGATCATGCTGTGCATCTTTCATTCGCAGAGAATCATTATGTCCAAGAGGTTTTTCACAACTCAAGCCAACCAATTAGACATATCCCTAAACCCATGAACTATTACAAAGGACATTGGATCAAACATCCTGCTCAAAACAATCTTTATCCTCTCCCACTAGAAGAAAAAGTTCTTGCACTAAAGGATATGATACATAATCATAATCCTAAAGATAATATAAATAATTTTGAACAATGGCTAAGGGCGCAATACGGGAATTACTTTACTGAAAATTTTCCGATGTGCTATACAGAAAAATATTGGACAACAGAAGCTAAAAATCTTAGCACATCTTGGGTCGGCAAGAGATTATATACCCCAAACTTAGAAGAGATACTTTATGGTGCCATGAGTCCTCAAACTCCAAATACCTACTATGCAAAAGAAATGAGATATCCAAAAGAAGGGCAATATAGATCTTTTTTTAGATCACTCAGAGAAAAAGTAAATATTTGCTTTAATAAAGAAGTTGTCTTGATTGATACAGATGCAAAAAAAATTCTATTTAAGGATGGTACAGAGGATCATTACACTCACCTAGTATCTACCCTCCCCTTAAAAGAAATCACAAAAATAATACAAAATACCCCAGAAGAGATTATAGATACATCTTTAAAACTTCATGCTACTTCTGTAGCACTTGTATCACTTGGCTTCAATAGAAATGATATTCCAAAAGAACTATGGTTTTATATTTATGATAAAGACAAACTTTTTGCAAGAGTTTATAGTCCATCTTTTAAATCTCCTAAAAATGCTCCGGATGGTTGTTCAAGCCTACAAGCAGAAATTTACTTTTCATCCCTTAAGGGTATCTCTGACCTTGTAGGATGTAAGACACACAATATAGGGGAATATCTCATTCAACATACTAAAGAAAAATTCATAGAAATGGGTATCTGCAAGGCTCATGATATTATTTGTGAAGATTTCAGAATCATCCCATATGCTAATGTAATTTTTACGCATGATATGGAAAAATTTCGTAACAAAATACTAGATTTCTTAAAAAGTAAAAATATAATTTCTTGCGGAAGATTTGGAGAATGGGACTATTTATGGAGTGATCAGAGCTTTCTAAGCGGATATAATGCTGTACAAATTTTTAATAGGTGAAAATATGGAAAAACTTACAATACAACAACAACTTGCAATCATCAAAGAAGTTGAAAGTCAATATTCTAAATTTTTAGAGGAAGATTTTGACAACAAAGTATTTCTTAAATGTCATGATAATTTTGCAAAAACCCTCCATATACAATCCATTCAAATCTTTAATCAAAATGAACCAAGGGGGGGGGGTAAAATAAAATTTAGCATAGCTATACCCACATATAAAAGACTAGATTCTCTAAGACGCTCTATACTTTCAGCTATCAATCAGGATTTTAAAGAATACTATGAAATCATTGTTGTAGAAAATGTGGATGATTTCACTATAGTTACACCTACTCAAACCATGCTAGAAACAGAGTTTAGAGGCAAGCTTACTTATTATAAAAATGAAAGTAATTTAGGAATGTTTGGTAATTGGAATCGATGCCTTACTCTAGCTAAGGGAGAATGGGTTTGTCTTCTTCATAGTGACGATGAAATTCTACCTAACTATCTTAGTGAAATGAAACACATGATTAATCACCCTCAATATAGTAAAGCTGCGCTAATTGGCTGTCTAGAAAATATTTCCCCAAGCAAACCAATCACAACAATCATAAGAGATAATCTTATAGACCTTATCTTAAAAAATAGTGATGTAGATGATTGTCGCTATCAAGGAATCATCAAGCAAATTCCGCCAAATGCTATCTTGCACCACAAAAAAAGATGTATCAATCTAGGTGGTTATAATCAAGATGAATATCCAAGTGGTGATACCTTGTTTCACACTAGAGCTTTCTTATACGAGAAGATTTATATCTATAAAAAACTACTGCAAAATAAGGATATAGAGATAAGCGAGGGTTTAAGACCTAAAACTCTTTTATATTATTTCTTTATTAGTCTTCCATTATTTCAACTATTTCAACCAAAATTTTATGGAAGAATTTTAAGTTATAGGAGACTTATTTCTCTTCACAATGCCTTGTCTAACTACCCTATATTGCATCAATATACAAAAAAGATTATTCTACAAAAAAAACTCAAGCCCAAGCTGCCACTATTTTTATCTACCTTCATCTCTGCCTACTATTTATTTAAAACTCTTATATTGTCTTTTTGCTCAAAGTTAAAAACATTGTTAGGTTTTTATCATCCAAAAAATTAGCTATAATTAGGATTTAGTAATACCTAAGGATTGATCTTGTTTTCTTTTAACATTCCGATTTTGTTACTTACTTATAAAAAAGATACCGCATTAAAAGTTCTTGAGCAAATTGCACTCATTAAGCCCAAAAAACTCTATATCGCATCTAATCATTGGAAAACTCCTCAAGAATCTCACACAATAAAAGCATTAAGAGATAAATTAGCCAGTATGATCACTTGGGATTGTGAAGTTGATTTTTTATGGAGAGATAAACATTTAAGCTGCAAAGAATCAAATGTACAATCCATCACATACTTTTTTAATAAGGAAGAATGGGGAATTGTTTTTGATGATGATTGTGTACCAACGCAAGATTTTTTCTATTTTTGTGAAGACATGCTAAAACTCTACAAAGACAATCAAGAAGTTTTTTGTATTAGTGGATGGAGTGGTTTGGATTTAAATCCAGAGGCCAAAAAAAGCCTCAAGGAAGATTACTTCTTTTCAAAATATACTCATTTGTGGGGATGGGCATCTTGGAGACGCTCTTGGCAACTCTATCAAAAAGAGTTTATGGATTTTAATGCAGAATTTAAACAATTAAAAATTTTTGACCTTAAAGAAGAAAAAAAGTATTGGTTTAAAGTTTTAAAATCTTATAGCAAAGGAAAAATTGATACTTGGGACTATCCTTTTACCTATTCAATGTGGAAACACAATGCCCTATCAATTTACCCAAAAAATAATATGATTAATAATATTGGTTTCAATCATCAAGATGCCGTCCATACAACATCAGAGAGCAAATTCTCTCAACTCAAAACCTACAATAATTTACATAAAAAAGAGATGATACATCCCAAAGAAATTAAACGAAATATTGCTTTGGATAAAATAGATTGGGAAATTTCCTTTAAGCCTCCTTGCTTATTAACGCGCATTATCAACAAAATTTCCAGAATCTTATTTTCTAAAAATCTTATAAAAGTTTAGAGTAAAAAAATGTTTTTTAAAGAAATAACCCTTGATAAAGCCCTAAAAGAACACTTAATTTCTCATTCTGAAATACTTTTCCCTAGTAAAACTATAGATTTTAATGGGGGGGGGGGAATTACCACTTTGCAGATATTTTTGGCAAGCATCATAAATTTTTTCGCCCTTATATACACAAAACTCAAGAATTTAGAGTTAGTATTCTAAATCATGGATATTGTTTTACAAATAATGAAATTGTTTTTACTCGCAAAAAAGATATCTTATTTGAACATACTTCCTATAGAACCCACCCTCTTTGCTTGGATAAAAGTCCAACCAACTTTGTTATAAGATGGGCAAGAAAAAGAGTAATTTTTTATAAGCGTCTGATTGCAAGAATTAAGTTACTTTTCTCAAAAAAGCTTAATAAAAATATCGCCTTATTAACTAGACCTGATATTCAAGATTGTTATGGTCATTTAATTATTGATATTATGGCTGGATATCATCAAGTTAAAACCTTTTGTCAAAAAAACAATATAAAAATCGATTATTATATCCTGCCTACAAAACTAAATTTTCAAAAAGAGCTTATTGAACTCTTACAAATAGATGAAAACCAGATTATACCCTCAGAAAGCAAAATTGCTATTCAAGCAAAAAATCTCATTATACCCACCCTCACATCAGATTATGACATAGTGGATTACAGAGGTTTTGTTAAAACAGCAGTAAGCATGTCTCCTCTTTTTATCAAAGATCTCTACACAAATCTTGCTTCAAAGGCAAAGCCATTTCGAAAAGTTTTTTTAAAACGACCAGAAAAATCCAATAGAAATATCATTAATTCTCAAGAAGTTGAAGCTATTTTTGAACACTTTGGCTATGAGATTGTATTACCAGATACTCTAACACTATGGGAAAAAATTGATTTTTTTTCTCAAATAAAATGTATTGCATCAATGCACGGCTCTGGATTAAATAACATGATATTTATGCAAGAAAATACCTTTGCGTTTGAAATTTTTTCAGAATTCTATCACGATAAGATTCCTCAAACCATAGCCTTTATTAAAAATATCAATTATTCCTATATGGTTGGAAACACACCTGATACTTCTATCCATCCGCAACAAGAAAATGTTTATATAAACCCCCAAGAACTCACTAAAGCTCTAGAAATCATGAATTCTAAAATTGAAAAAAATAAATAAAATGTAGGGTTTTCCTGGAGAAACAATGCAAAAATTTTTCTTATTCTTGTCTCAAAAAAATACATAATTACCCAGTAACTTTTTACGACCCATCAAAATTTTTGTCCTTTTGTTTTTCTTTTCGGCCTATATAAAACACAAATCTTAAAGATTTCATCTTATATGCAAAATAAAATAAAAGAAAAAATAGCCAAAAAATAATTTACTCTTTGCTATTACTTATAAATATCAAAATCTATTTAAAAATTCGGGATACTTATTCTTTATTAATTTTTCGCAAGAAAAAACAATAGGAACATGATAAAAAAATAAATTTTTTAACTCCATAAATAATCACTACTTTACACAAAATTATAAACTCCTGTGATATCATTCACTTGTATTTTCCAATTCCAATGGTAGCTTTAGCCCTCTTTTTATAGATAAATCTAGGCTTTACGATATAAAATTAATTAAGGAGATTAAATATGAAAAAACTTTTTTACATTGCGCTTGTTCTAACACTACACACCTTTTGTTTTTCTAAGAATCTTATAGAGTTTGAGACAACTGGTTATAAAAAATTTTATAGTGGAAATGAGGCTATTGCTTGGTGGAGCAATCTTTATAGTGGATTAAAACTTAGCGAGGAAGAGAAAAAAACAATCTATAGCTACACCTATGGGAATTTTGTTGTCATCAATAGCAAATTGCGTTCAGGAGATCCCCTATCTTCACTAAACAATGAACAAAAACAGATGGTTGCAATTCTTGATAAAGCCCTATCAAAAACAATTATTTTTGAAGATACTCTTACCTATCGATATGAAGATCTTTCATTTCTTTCAAGATTGCTTGGGCAAGATATTGTTTTTAGTCACATTTATAAAGATGGGAAATTTCTAGATTCTGCTACAAGTTATCTTGATTCTATAAAAAACAAAAGATACCAAGACTATGGCTTTATGTCTACCACCCTTATTAAAAATAGTGTTTTTCAACATCGAGCTATAGAGCTAGTGATCAAAGTTCCAAAATATTCTCTTACAATGTTTGTATCCATCAAAGGCTTAGCTGCATTCCCATCACAATATGAATTACTTTTTCCACGAGATAGAATCTTAACGATTGAGGATTACAAAATATCTGAAGATAGAAAAAAGATCAGCATTCTTGTAACAATGGACGGCCCCTGTTATTTAGGAAAACCTTGTGAAGTCAAAAAAGTAGATAATCTAAGACAGCCATCTAAAGAAATAAATCCTAGCATTAGCACCAAGCAAGAAAAAAGTGAGTAATTTTATACTGATAATAAAACGGAGGGGGTAATAGCTTTTCAAGCTTCAAAATCAATAAAATCCGTAAGATTATTAGATAGGTTTGTCCCTATAAAATTCCTTCCTAGTTCCTTGCAACACTCAAACACACTAAAGCTCCCAGCTGCAGGATCTAACACGATATCTCCTTCTTTTGTGCATGATTGTATGAGTGCTTTTTGCAAGCCTTTGGGTTTGCTATGAGGATGGAGCTTGATCTCTTCTTGAGAAAGCTTCTCACTCCATATATCGCGAATATTATGAAGATTCCAAGTGTCTTTAGCTTTGATGGGTTTTTTTTGTAAGACTAGCAAATACTCACTTTGTCTTCTTGTGCGATAACCCATTCCCATCTTGCATTTATCCCAAGTAATGAGATCCACGCTCTGAAAACTTGTCTTATCTAGCCATTTTTGCACACCCTCACAAAGATGAAATTTATCAATCCAAAGCATTAAATATGCACTTTTTTTGAGTACCCTATCAATCTCTTTAATAAACTCCATAATAATTTCTTCACTCATTTGCACTAACTTTACCCTACCCTTTTGCCTCTCTCCTTCATTGCCATATTTCATCTTGTCTAATACACCTCTGTATTGAGGATCAAAAAATGCCAAATCAATGCTTTCATTTTGAATTTGTGAGAGGAGTTCTAAGCCACAGATGTTAAGGGGCAGATTGAGCAAAGATTTCAAAATTTCCCTTTTTAAAAAAAATAAAAGTCAAATTGAGAGCAAGAGGCTAGTAAAATTCAAACCAAGAAAACCAAAGTAATAGGTAAAAAATAAAAGGGCATCGCAAGAAGTCGATTAACATAAAAGCCTTTTGAAATCAAGTATAAAAATCACAAGCAAAAATTTTAATATGTTGTCTATGTGACAAAACACTTGCAAAGAAAGAAGGCAACAAGACTTGCAAAATATCAAGACCACCCCTTATTTCTTTAATGATTTAGATTTATGCTTCATCTGAGAAGTCAAGAAACTCAGTCAATGTTTGATAAATCTTTTTGTTTCTTTCAGTAATATCTTCCTTTGTCCAATTGTTTTTTTTGCGATTTCCAAGTTCGAGAACTTCAATAAGATTTTTATGCTTAGTATTTCGATAAAATTCTTGTTTTTTGGCAAAAAAGTTTTCAATGCATTTTATATTGCTTCTTTTTGGTAACAATATCTTATTCCCAATCTGCTCCAAAAACTCTTCATGTAATTCACTGTTCCAATCATTAAAATTCGCATTTTGCCATTGTTTGGGCAAAATATGTTCAACTTCCAACTCTTTAGGGTCGATTCGATATTTAAAATCAGCACAAACATGCGTATAAAAGAATAAAAGATATTTTACTTTTCTTGTATCAAAATATTCAATGATTTCGCAAAAACTTTCATAGCTAGGCATATTTTGTTTTGCATGATATTTCTTACCTTGTTTAATTGCAACATTCATCTTAAATACAATATCTTTTGTATTGTTAAGTGTTGCATCATCATTAATAAAAGCTAGTGTAAGAATCTTTACCAAAAATAAAAGATGCTCATCAAAAACTTTATGGAATTCAGTAGTGTTTTCCACTTGTTCACGGTTCTTCCACAATAAATAGCTTACATATGCCTTCCACGAATCATTTTGAAATAAATTGAGAATATCCATATATTTAATAGATTGCTCGCTCAAAAAATTTGAAGGTTGTGTCCAAAAATCAGTCAGAAGAGCAAGAAATGGCATAGTGTCTTCTTTATATAGCCAGCCATCGATTGCCCCATAATATACTTTCTTATCCTTTTTTGTAAAGAAATTTAGAACACTTTGAATCGTTGTATCCGAATCTTGATTTTCGGCACGAATAATATGCATATATTGCAAAAACAAAAAATCCAGATCCTTAATTTTCTCACTTTCATCAACTTTAGTTTCAATCTCTTTCCACATTTCTGTGAATTTACTTTTCTCTGTAATTTGCTTATAAATATATCCCTTTAAAACATCAGCAGGAGATAGCGGCAATCCACGAGAATTAAGCGTGTTAAAAATTGTCATAGCCGACTCTTGACTATCACAAACAACTAGCAAAATAAATAATTTTTTTTGCAAAAACATTTTGCAAAAACTTTCCCACTGCAAAGCCCTGCTTTGCTTAAAGTCTGAGATTTTTTTATAAAAAAACGTATAGTTCAAAATATATCTAGATTTTTGTATGGTAGATTTTGTATTTATAAGGTCAATTTTATTTTGAAGAATAAAATTCAATGCCTCTTGATCGGAATCGATTGCCACCTTACTTGATAGATGCGATTGATTAAAATCCAATCCAACATCTATTTCATATTCCCAAATGCAACTTCCAAATCCTTTTATATAATCCTGTTTGACATTTTCACCTTCTAAATGAAAATGTTCATAGAATGCCCGAAATATTAATGTAAACGTTGTGATTCTCTGTTGCCCATCAATAATTTCAAGTTCATCTTGCTTATTCTGATAAGCAACGATAGAACCGAAGAAATATTCAGGGATATTTTCTCCATCACCAAAAACTTCAAGAAGATCATTCCAAAGTGCTTCACACTCATCAATTCCCCAACGATAAGGTCTTTGGTATTCAGGAATAATAAACTTTTGCCCTTCATCACTTAAAAATTTGTATATATATTCCTTTTTGGGTTTAAACTCCACAACCACTCCTTTCTAAATTGCTCTTCTCACTCCCACTCGATGGTTCCTGGGGGTTTACTTGTAATATCATACACCACGCGATTGATTCCCTCCACTTCATTGATGATTCGATTAGAAATAGATTCCAAAAGCTCGTGAGGAAGATGAGCAAAAGTCGCCGTCATCCCATCTAGAGCCTCTACTGCACGCACGCAGATCGTATTGTCATAAGTGCGATTATCTCCCATCACTCCTACGCTCTTGACATTTAAAAGCACGCAAAAGGCCTGCCACACCTTATCATAATATCCACTTCTATGCAACTCTTCTAAAAAGATCGTATCTGCCTTGCGCAATAGCTCCAAATCCTCTCTATTAACTTCTCCCATGATGCGGATAGCAAGACCAGGTCCAGGGAAGGGATGTCGCATAAGCATAGATTCGGGCATCCCAAGCTCTCTTCCAAGCGCCCTCACCTCATCTTTAAATAATTCTCTAAGTGGCTCAATAAGCTCAAATTTCATCCAATCAGGCAACCCCCCCACATTGTGATGAGATTTAATGGTTTTACTTGGCCCCTTGACGCTCACAGATTCGATCACATCAGGATAGAGCGTGCCTTGAGCAAGGAATCTGATCTCTCCATTGCTATTATGCTTCTTAGCTTCAGCTTCAAATACTTCGATAAAAGTTTCTCCGATGATTTTGCGCTTCATTTCAGGATCTCGCACACCTTTAAGTTTGCCTAGGAAAATCTCACTTGCATCCACAGTAATTAATGGCACACCAAGATTTTCTCTAAACATTGCTTCCACTGCTTCTCTCTCTCCTGCCCTCAAAAGCCCATGATCCACAAATACAGGAATTAACCTCTCACCAATCGCACGATAAAGTAATGTCGCCACCACACTAGAATCTACCCCACCACTCACCGCACAAAGCACTTTGCCATCTTTGGCAATCTCTTTGAGTTTGGCAATCTCTGTTTCTGCGAAATGATGCATATTCCACTCTGTGCTTGCTCCACAGATTTTGACTGCAAAATTTTTGAGCATCTCCCCTCCGCACTCGCTATGCACGACTTCTGGATGAAACTGCAGGGCATAGATTTTTCGCTCTAAATTTGCAATCGCACAATAATGTGTATTGCCACTTTTTGCAAGTTCTATAAAACCTTGTGGGATTTTCTCAACTTTATCTGCATGACTCATCCACACAACACTCTCTTGCTTCACCCCCTCAAAGATTCCTCTCTCACTCATTAATTCAAGTGTAGCTTTGCCAAACTCTTGATGTTCTGCCTTCACAACACTCCCGCCAAAAAAATCAGCGATATATTGCATTCCATAGCAGATTCCAAGTACAGGGATTTTAAGATCAAATACACCACAATCAGGCTTATATGCTCCCTCTTCATACACACTTGCCGGACCCCCACTCAAAATAATCCCCTTAGGTTGCTTAGCCCTAATACTCTCTAGACTTTCAAAATAAGGGACGATCTCGGTATAAACACCAAATTCACGCAATCTTCTTGCAATGAGTTGTGTATATTGACTCCCAAAATCTAGCACTAAAATTTGAACCTGTGTTGATGATGTCATCTTTTTATCCTTTCAATTGCCTATTAATTTTATATTGTGGATTCTTGTTTGTCTTAGTTTTGAAATTATACCTCTAAATTACTACCAATAAACTCTCTTTTAAGATTTTTGCAACACTCAAACACACTAAAGCTCCCAGCTGCAGGATCTAACACGATATCTCCTTCTTTTGTGCATGATTGTATGAGTGCTTTTTGCAAGCCTTTGGGTTTGCTATGAGGATGGAGCTTGATCTCTTCTTGAGAAAGCTTCTCACTCCATATATCGCGAATATTATGAAGATTCCAAGTGTCTTTAGCTTTGATGGGTTTTTTTTGTAAGACTAGCAAATACTCACTTTGTCTTCTTGTGCGATAACCCATTCCCATTCTTTGTTTATCCCAAGTAATGAGATCCACGCTCTGAAAACTTGTCTTATCTAGCCATTTTTGCACACCCTCACAAAGATGAAACTTATCAATCCAAAGCATTAAATATGCACTTTTTTTGAGTACCCTATCAATCTCTTTAATAAAC